>NZ_SCMZ01000029.1:0-51078 GCF_005503285.1 Sphingomonas sp. 2SG | reverse complement strand
GCCGACGCCCCCCTCGCCGACCGGCTGCGCCCGCGGACGCTCGCCGACGTCGTCGGGCAGGAGCATCTCACCGGCCCCGACGGCGCGATCGGCCGGATGGTCGCGGCGGGGCGCCTGTCCTCGATGATCCTGTGGGGCCCGCCCGGCACCGGCAAGACGACGATCGCCCGGCTGCTCGCCGCCGCGGTCGACCTGCGCTTCGTCGCCATCTCGGCGGTCTTCTCGGGCGTCGCCGATCTCAAGAAAGCCTTCGCCGAGGCCCGCGAGCACGCCCGCATCGGCAAGCGCACCTTGCTGTTCGTCGACGAGATCCACCGCTTCAACCGCGCCCAGCAGGACGGCTTCCTGCCCTTCGTCGAGGACGGCACCGTCATCCTCGTCGGCGCGACCACCGAAAACCCGTCGTTCGAGCTTAACGCCGCGGTGCTCAGCCGCGCGCAGGTCCTCATCCTCCACCGCCTCGGCGCCACCGCGCTCGCCAAGCTGCTCGACCGCGCCGAGGCCGCCGGGGGTCGCCCGCTGCCCCTCACCCCGCCGGCGCGCGACGCCTTGCTCGCCAGCGCCGACGGCGACGGCCGCTTCCTGCTCAACCAGGCCGAGACCTTGTTCTCGGTCGCGATCGACGCGCCGCTCGACCCCGCCGGCCTGTCGAGCTTCCTCCAGCGCCGCGTCGCGGTCTACGACAAGGATCGCGAGGGCCATTACAACCTCATCAGCGCGCTCCACAAAAGCATCCGCGGCTCGGACCCGCAGGCGGCGCTTTATTATCTCGCGCGGATGCTCACCGCCGGCGAAGAGCCGCTCTACCTGCTCCGCCGCCTGACCCGCGCCGCGGTCGAGGACATCGGCCTCGCCGATCCGCAGGCTTTGGTCCAGTGTATCGCCGCCAAGGACACCTACGACTTCCTCGGCTCGCCCGAGGGCGAATTGGCGATCGCGCAGGCCTGCCTCTATCTCGCCACCGCCCCCAAATCGAACGCCGCCTATATGGCGCAGAAGAAGGCGTGGCGCAGCGCGAAGGAAACCGGCTCGCTGATGCCGCCCGCCAACATCCTCAACGCGCCGACCAAGTTGATGAAGCAGATCGGCTATGGCGCCGATTACGCCTACGACCACGACACCGACGACGCCTTTTCGGGCGCCAATTACTGGCCCGACGAGCTGCCGCCGCAGACCTATTACGAACCGAGCGGCCGCGGCTTCGAGGCGCGGCTGCAGGAACGGCTGGCGCATTGGGACGCGCTGCGCCGGCAACGGCAAAGCCCTCTGGACTAGCCGCATCGCTTGATCCATGGAGTGCGCCGATTGCCGGTTTAGCTCAGCTGGTAGAGCAGCGGTTTTGTAAACCGAAGGTCGCGGGTTCGATTCCTGCAACCGGCACCATCGTCATCCCCGCAGGATTTGCCGTCCGATGCGGCTCGGTACGTCGCGTCGCACGCCGAGGCGGCGATCCCGACGCGCGGGATCGCCATCCCAACGTTATTTCTCCGCGGGCGCCGGTGCCGCCGGGGAGACCTTGATCGGCGCCACCACCGCGGCCGGAGCCGCTGGTGCGACGACCATCGCCGCTGGCGCGCCACCGGCAAAGGCGACCGGCACGTCCTCATCGATGAACCCGGTCACCGGCGCGCCGAGCGGAATGTTGGCGCTCGTACCGGTGACGAAAAAGCCTGCGACCGGAATGACGGCGATCGCGCCGACCACACCCACCGTCCCGGTCGTGCCCTTGTCGTCCAACTGGCCCGACATGCGGATCTGGCGACCGTTCGCCCGTACGAACAGCACGCGGGCGTTGATCCGGCCGGACTTGCCCCACATGCCCTTGTTGCGAACCTCGGTGACCTCGCCGGTCACCGGGCTGCCCGCCGGGATGACGGTCATGCCGTTGATCGCGACCGGCTCGGCGGTCTGCAACTGAAAGCGCTGCCCGACTTTGAGCTTCTTGCCGTTGGTGGTCAACGCTTCCGCCATCTTCAGCGGCACGCTGGTTCCCGCGCGCAGAACCGCCGCGTCCGGTGCGCCGGCGATGATCGGCATCGCCGTCTGCGCCGTCGCAGGCGCGCAAACGAGAAGCGCGCCCGACAGCGCGCACATCAACATCTTCATGATCACTCCCCTCGATTCGACTTTCCCCAGTCGATCAACAAATTAGAGGATGGATGCAGCACGCCGTCAAGTCGGCCGTTATCGGTATGCGAACTATATGCGTGCCATTTGCAGACGGATCATCGTCTGTAGGACGCGCCATTAACTTGTGATCAATCAACCAAATTGGTTGCATATGCTTCGATGGCGCGCTCGACTGCGGCTCGGCGGAGAGCCATCGGCGAACAGGGATGTCGCTGCGATACGGGATCGTCGCCGGAAGATCCGATTGCCGCTTGCGTCCCGCCTCGCCCCGCGCCTAAGGGGGCCACGCGTCGGGGAGTGGCGCAGTCCGGTAGCGCGCCTGCTTTGGGAGCAGGATGTCGCAGGTTCGAATCCTGTCTCCCCGACCATTATCATAAAGTCGCGGAAAACCGTTGGTCTAGCGAGACGTGATGTAGCAGGCTCTGGTGCATGCGTTGTAGCAAATTCTGCTGCTTGTATGCCCCTTCCCGTTGTCACCTCAGAGCCAAAAGTGGATCGGTCGTCAGTGCAGCGGCCAAATCACCATCGTCATTTGCCTGACAACCAAAGCGTTCGCCGCCGCGCTGATCGGTTTTGTGCAGACGGGTCCGCCCCAACGTCACAGCGTTGCTCGGTGCCGCCCGGCAGGCGTATCCAGACGATCACGGGCCCATCTGGTGCTGCCCTGTTCCGCCGCGCCTCGGTAGTCTAGATTACCGTCGCGGTTCGACGGTGCTGGCGGCGGCTTGCTCGGCGCTCCGCGCGGCTGTTTGGTGGCGTCTGAACCGCAGGGAGCAGGCATGAAGGCGATTAGGCAGCTGCTCGGCTGGTTGGGGCGTAAGGCGGTGCTGTACATTGCGCTGGTGGTGGCGATCGGCTTGGCTACAACGGCCGCGCTGTGGGTCAGGCAGGTCGCAGCCGGGACGACACCGACCCAGGTTCGCGCGCAGGTGCTTGAAAACGCGAACGGCAGCTTCGCGGCCGTGAGGACCCATTTCCGGTCATCCACCGACATTTTGATCAACTCCGAAAGCAGACGCTTGTTCAGCGCAGTCTTCGACGCGGACGGTGCACGCTCCGGCACCTACATCGACGCTTGCTCGTCGAGTCTGGGGCATAGCAAACGCAGCAGTTCACAATGCATCACTCTGTGGTGCCGGTCCTCGTACGCCCTCCGTGAGAGCTTCAACCTAGGAGCGTCGAAGGAGGGCGCTCGACATGGATAGCGGATGGCGGACCCACACCGTCCGCTCGGTCAGCACCGGCGGTGAAGCACCGCGCTCCTCCAGCGAAAAGGAGTCGGCCTGGCTCCGTACTCGTCCGCTAGCAAGAGCAATGTCTTGCAAGCAATCTAGCTCGTGATGAACGGCGCCCGCCGGCAATGAGCTTGTGGCGAAAAGGCCTAGACGGCATAAGGTTAGGAAATGACGCGTGACGGGCGCGATACGGACACGTGCGGTAGGGCACCCACCCGAGACCATCGCACCATTTGAGGCCAGACCCGGGACGAATAGGGGGCGATGTCGACGGCAATTCGATCAATCGGCGTACCGATCAACGCAGACGTTAGTGGACTTGAATGGACGGTCACCGACCTAGACGCCCTAGCGGCATTGATTGCGCTGATAACACTCGGTCAAGTTGAGCATGCAGCTGAGATCATAGCAACGCTGGCTTTGAGCGTACCTGTCCCGACAGAGGCAGAGCTGTTTGCCGATGCTCGGTCGCAGATGCGCATCCGCGGGGACACAATCCCACGTCGAACCGCATCGCGGATCCAGCGGGACGGCTATCTGTTCGAGTGCATGTCGTGGATCGTAGCAAGGCAGAGCGGTGGCTCTAGAACCTTTCTCAAAGATCCGCACCTTGATGCTACCATGCATGGGCTCGACGGACTGATTCTTGAACTTGCGCCCACCGGAGCCTCAATCACACAGGCGACCATCTGCGAGGATAAGTGCACTAAAAACCCTCGCAAAAAATTTCGCGATGACGTGATGAAGACATTCGGAGAGCATCATCAGAATAAACGCGCCCGCGACTTGATCGCCAACGCCGCCGAGCTGATCAGGGACAGCGGCGTACGTGGAACAGCTGCCGTACAAGCTGCCGCCCTTGTCACTGATAAGAAACTCAGGACCTACCGAGCTGCGCTCACGACGGGGCCCCTCGACCAAGACGATCGTACGGCCCTGTTTGCAGGGTATGATGGTCTAGGTGATATCGTTCAAAGCCAGCGCATCGGCGCCGTCCTACCGCTCGACGAGCCGGTGCGGGACTGGTTCGATAGCCTGGCTCAGAAGGTCATCGATGCCTTGAATGGCTTCGAGGACTCAATGGAGAAAGCCGACAATGTTTGACGCGCGGACGGCCGCCCTCCTTCGGCAGGCGCCGAGTGTCCCCGGCCTTAGCGCAGAGGACCTCCCGCAGACACTGACGCGCCACTACGCGAGCCTCGTCTCGCGCCGGCTACGGGGCGATGACACCAATATCGTTGGAGCCGATCCATGGCCCGTCGATCGTATCGCAGACGTTTACGAAATCGTCGCCTCGCGCGAGGAAAATGCAGAGCTACGACGCGCATCCGCTTTCGTTGCGGGAACGGCACAGCAAATCATCGCCCGCCGACTGCAATCGGCTGACACCTTAGTCCGACAACCAGTCGACCGCGACGGTGTTGATGCCTCAGTCGCTGCGGCGCTCTTGTTCTTGGCGGCAGAGCAATATGCCGACGCAAACGAAGCCGGCTTGAAGATCGCTATTCCTCGTGAAGGCCTTCTGGAGGCTCGAGAGATCGGACGACATGTTCGGGATCTTGCCCTTGGGAACCTCAGTGCAATCCTAGACCGGGGAGCGAATCGCACCGGCGATGCTACGGCCGAGCGCCGTCGAGGCCACTTGCAGACTGTAGCTTTGAGGGTGCTGCTCGATACCCTTGCCCGAGGCATCGAGCAGCTCGCGGCTTTCCTACTCTCACCTGCCGATGCCTCCGATAGCGATCTCGAAGGTGCACGATCAACCTTCCGTCGAGTTATTGAGATCTCGTCGCAAACCAGTGTTCGCGAATCCGGCATAGCGGATGACAGGCGGACCTTCACGACGCGATATGCGGGACCGGCGCATCTGGCTTCGCTTCTGCTGTCCGCCGCAAACGGTATGACCGAAGCACCGTTAACCCGCATCCCGCCGCCAGACGGGGCCGATGCAAGCTTCTGGAATCGATGGCTGTCGTTTCGAGCGAATGCGGCGCCCTATGTCTGGAGGAATCACCGTGCAGCCATCGCGCGCGGCTTTCACCAGACTGGCAGCTCAGCCGTGCTAGTACTGCCAACGGGTGCTGGCAAAACCACCGTCAGTGTCCTCAAGATCGCTGGTACACTCGCCCGGGGTAAGAAGGTCGTATTCCTCGCACCGACACATGCGCTCGTCGATCAGCTTACCGACGACCTGCAGGCTCTATTCCCGCAGGATCAGTTCGCGCTCCAGGTCTCCGGTGATTTCGACTCCCTCCTGCTAGCCGACAATCAGCTCAACGATATCGAGGTTATGACACCGGAGCGATGTCTGGCGATGCTGTCCTTTGCTGCAGAGGCTTTCGAGAACGTCGGGCTGCTTGTATTTGACGAGTGTCACCTATTAAGCCCGTCGCCGCGCAAGATTGGCCGGGCGCTGGACAGCATGTTCTGTCTGCTTGCCTTCCAAGCCGCCGCTCCAGACGCTGATCTGCTGCTGCTATCAGCGATGCTCCAGAACGGCCGGGACCTGGCCGCGTGGCTCGAGGAGATCACGGGCCGGCCGGCGCAAGCGACCGAGCTCCTCTGGAAACCAAGCCGTCAGGCGCGGGGCGTTGTCGTTTATGATCAATCCGTCATCGCGGAGGCGGAAAACGCTGCCCGCGCCGAACAACGGCGCATCAACGTGGTCAAGGGCAAGCGCGCTAAATCTCTCCGCAAAGGCGCCGAGGCGAAGCTCGTCGCGCGACCTTGGGTGCTATGGGGTCTCCAACACAATTGGAAGGATGAGGATCGATCGCATGGCTTCAGCCGGGTGACGGACACCGACCTGCCCCTCGCCGGCGGGTACGAAGACGGCGAGATCTGGGCGACTCCAAACGCCAACAAGGTCGCCGCGGCGATCGCCAAGAATGCAAGCGGCACCGGTCTCAAATCGATCGTCTTTGTGAACACGAAAGCCGATGCGGTTCGAACCGCAGCCGACATAGCGGCATCCTTGGACCCGGTGCCGCTCGCCCCGGCCGAAGAGAAGCTACTCGAAGCCATCACGGTAGAACTCGGCGACCACCGGCATGCGATCTTCTCCGAAGGGGGCTTCGCTGCTGTCCCTCACAATTCAGCCATGCTTCGCCTGGAGCGTAAGTTATCGGAAAGTCTCTTCCGGCGTGCAGGCGGCGCACAGGTCATTGTGGCGACACCCACCCTCGCCCAAGGGCTTAACCTGCCCGCTGAATTGGCGATCCTGGCTGGCGACCGGCGAAGTGGCGATAACGGCAAGCGGGAGAATCTGGAATCCCACGAGTTGCTAAATGCAGCCGCTCGCGCGGGTCGCGCCGGACATCTCGCCAACGGGGTTGTGATCCTCATCCCCGAGCCCATCATCAAATTTTCAACGAAGAAGAAGCTGACGAAAGCGCTCCAGAAGGCGCTAGCATCGGTGTTGCCGGAAGATGATCGATGCATCACCGTGTCGGATCCGTTGGAGGTGGTTCTCGACCGCGTCATGCGGGGCGAACTCGACGACCGGGACGTGCGCTACACCATTAACCGGCTAGCCTCGCTCTCCGCGGCAGATGGCGCTTCCCTTAAACCCGGTAATTTGCTGCTCCGATCGCTCGCTGCGTTCAAAGCGCGGCAAGAGAAGGATGAGCCAGACTACCGGCGGAAGGTGAGCGCTCTGTGGATCGAGGCGTTACGTGTCGTGGATGGCGGTCCGAACGAGGCGGTCGTCCTACTCGCCTCGCAAAGTGGGCTGGGGCTTGCTCTCCTTGAGCGGCTTCGCAACCGCCTCCTCGGGAGAGCAGAGCCCCTCCCAACCTCCGTTTCAGCTTGGTTCGAGTGGATGCTCGACTGGTTGAAGGAAGACGCTGGCGCGCGCGCTGACCTGTTGGTCGATAGCTCCCGCTCTATCAACGCGGCGCTTGGCCGATCGGCCAAAACGCCGATCGATGCATCGAGCATCGAAGGACTTCGATCCGCTGGTTTGGCGTGGCTCGAAGGCAAGCCGTTGAATATAATCGAGACGCGGTTAGGAGGCGACCTCAGCAGTACGGTCCCAGCGCACATTCTGCTGCCTCGCGCCCGCGAATTTACCGGAATGGTGATCCCTCGAGCACTGTCATTTATCATCGGCGTGATCGCGCGCTTGGTGGAAGAACTCGATTTGACGAGCAAACAGCCAAACATATCACCGCAGCTGATTCAAAGCCTTGCCGCCTGTACGAGGCGCGGTTTTGACAGGCCAGCGAAGCTCGAGTTAGCTAATGCTAATCGCGAATTGGCGAGCAGGGTCGAAGTGCATCGAGCTTTTTTGGCGATGTGGACGCTCATTGCCGACGACGATGGCGAAGCGTCGGTCTAACGACCCACTTCCGGTCATTCAGAGCCATTCTTGCGGTTCCCTAAACCCGCCATTTGTTCATCTCGGCAGATTCAATCCAGAGTCAATCCATTAGCGCGCCGAAAGGCCAGAAGGCGATGGTCCGCGGCCGCATCCACTACATCCGCTGGACCGACCAGAAGGACATCGAGCGCTTGGCGTCGAGATCATCGCCGACGAGGTGACGTTCCTCTCCTACGGCAAGTCCCGCCAGCAGCAGCAGGGTCCGACGCAGGACAACGAGAACGACGACATCCCCTTTTGACGCTGGACAGGCAGCCCAGGAGCTTCGGCTCCCGGGCCTCTTTCGCGAGCGACAGGGGAAGGCGACCGCGGCACGTGAAAGCTCCCGTTACGTGCCGGAGAACCTCATTCGGCGGGCGCGAAACTCCTCCGAGCGAAGTCGGATCTCGTCTCTTGATCCTGCGAAGAAGACCCTTGGGATTGCCTATGATCGCTCGACCGCCCCAGGCGCACGCCGCCGGTCGCCGCTACGACGTGCACGGGACCACCCTGCAAGGAAACCCGCAGATCACGCAGCTTGGCATCGATCCGACGCTTCCGTGCGGACAGGACGTTCTCCGCCTCCGCGCTCCGCCCCTGCTTCAGAGCCTGCCTCAGCTTGGCAGTCCTGACAGGATTTTTGCTCCCAGTCCGCTTAACCCGAACGGCCATTTGTAAATGCCTCCTCCGGCAAGAACGCTTCTAACACGGATTCGATCTCATCGACCAGTGTCTCCAGGACCTCGTCCTGTCCAGCCACCCCGAGCAGCTCGCTCGCGTCGACGGCAAGCACGAGACTGTCGCCACTGGCAGCGTGGGTGAAGGGAACACATAGTGACCATTGCGCCCGGGACCAGCTCAGCTTTCGCGCCCAACGATCCTGCGGTCGCTGGAGATACGCGCCCCAGTTGGGGTCGTTGCGATCGCTGTAGAGCGGCTCGTCAACCTGCCAAGTTTGCCCAGCGAGCGACGACGCGATCGGAAGACGCAGTCCTTCATCGCTATGGTCCCGGTAGCCGGCGCTATAGCCCTGGATCAGACCTGTCTCCGTCTCGCCATCCGCGAACAGCATCGCCGCCCGCAACAGCCCTCGAAAATGGGGAAGGCGTTCGAGCTGGCGCTGCTCGTCGACGACGGTCCTGCAGGTTCTCACGATCTGCTCGCAGATCTCCGTCATCTGCCGCGGCAGCTGGTCGATCGCGACGACCAACTCCGCCTCGCAGGCCTGACGGGCCTTTTCGACAACCTTGCTCGCCGTGGCGCGGTCCACGTCGAACTGAGTGACGCCGAGCGTCACCTGCAGGGTCACGGATCGGAGCCGCTCGACGTTCCGCTTGTTGAGGATGCCGGCACCGAACAAGCCGGTTTCCACCAGCGCTTTGATAACGTCGAAGCCATATGGCCCGGGATGCCGTCGGAACCTGCGGATCAGACGTCGCCAGCGGTCTGCCAGGCCGCGCCAGGGACCGGCGAGCGCCGCGCGCAAATGCGGTCGGAGCAGCGGTGCGAGCCAGGCCAACGGATTGGCTGGCGACGCCTCCTCCACCACCTCGATCACCGCCGTCCAAGCGTCCCGATCGATCGCGCGCTCCGCGTCGAATGCCCAGGCCGGTAGATTGGAGACCAGCCCGCCATCATAGTGGCGGCTGCCATTCACCCGCCACGGAGCGAAGATGCCGGGCAGGCAAACCGACGCTGCCACCGCATCCGCGACGGTGATGTCGGGCGTCGTCGCATAGGAGAAGGTGGCGAGACGCCGCGCCGTGAGGTCGGTCGCGACAATCTTCAGCGGCCTACATCCGGCGTCGTGCAGATGCCGGAAGGTGACCGGGGCCGGCGCGCGATCGTTCCGCAGCTTGAGCGAGAGCGCCTGGTTCATGGCGTCGCGGAACGACGTCAGGCGCGCCGCTCCCCGGATCAGCAGCCACGGCACGCCGAGCAGCACACCGCAATAGCCCGCGCTGAGTACCAGCGCGGCCGCGAAGCCGCCGATCCCGGACGCACGGACGGCAACGATCGACGCGACTACGCCTCCGGCGATCAGCCAGCGAGCCCATCTGCCGGTCCAGCGCGCCACCCTGATCGCAAACCAGCCGCGGTGCCCGAACAGCCGCTCGGGCCGCACCATCGGATCAAACGCCTCGAAGCCGTAGCTGTGACTGCGATCGCGATCGATGCGGTCGAGGATCGATCCATCGTCAGAGAACAGGTCCGACGATCGATAGCCCGCCGCTGCCAGCGACGCGATGATCGCGCCTGCCGACGTGCCGGCAAATCCGATCAGGTCGAACTCTGCCCCCTCAAGAGCTGCCAACGCCCCGATATGCGCGATCCCTTTTGCACCACCACCCTCGAAGATGCAGTAACAACGCTCCGTCTCCGACACTTGCTCTCCATCAATCCCCTGACGATGCCCTGCCAGGTCGACGCTCCCGCCGGAGCAATCCTGTCGTGCTACGGTTTGCCCCTAATGTCGCTTCATGCCAATCGCTGGCGTCCCTTCTGAGGACGCCAGTCTTCGCCGACGAATGCGCCGAAGCCGCGCAGCACCGATCGCGCACCGAACGAGATGTCCTGAAGACCGGCATCGGCGCTGAGCACACCGTTGAAGAAGGTTGCCATCGCTGCGACCTGCATGTCGACCACGTCGTTGACCCGGCGGGCAGATGGCCTCGACGTTCTACCCTCCCTGACCCAGATCATGTAGTAGAGCAGGCAGCAGAGCGAATAGCGGAACGCGAACAGACCCATTATGTCGTCAGCGCTGCGCGGAACCATAGACCTGGGCGCGACGATCGAAGGCTTCGCGTGATCCCTCCAAGATTGCGCACGCCAGCTCGCAGGTCGGCGGATGATCGATCGACCCGCGGCTGACCACCAAGGCCTTGTCGTTCGTCGCCTTGAGCGCCAATATGAGCTCGGCATCGCCAAGCACTGCGATATTGGCATTGTGCGTGACCACGATCACCTGCCGCCGCTCCTTGGCGGCCCGGATCACCGGGACGAGCGTCTTGTAGATGAACTCGCTGTCGAGATTGTCTTCGGGCTGGTCGACGATTAGTGGCGCCCGGCTCTCGCTCGTGAGCATGAGGGCGAGCAGCACTGATTGTTGCTGTCCGAGGGACAGTCGCTTAAAATCGCGCGGGACATAAAGTGGGGCCCGTCCGGCGACTTCGAGGCGCTTGGTCACGCTTAAGCGGGGCAGATCGTGGACTGCTACAGCCTCGAGTTGCGAGAGCAGTTCAGGCTCGGCGATCCGCTCGAAGAGGACATCGATCTCGCCCTTGGTAAAGATGGCCATGTTCGCGTCGTTGCGAAGCGCGAGTAGCGCCTTGGCGTCCTTTCGCCGGGCCTGATCGAGCAGGGCCGGCAGCGTCACCGTTTTAATAAGTGCGCGGGCTTTCAGTTGCTGGAGCGTTCGCCACCCCATAGCGTCGATCAGGAGACGCTCCGCCTCGGGCGCCAGCGCGTTGCTTTCGAACTTCAGCGAGACGAACAGGTCGGACAGGGTCGCCTTGAGCGCGGCGGATGACCGCGCCGCGAACGCGGTACGTATCTTCGACACCTCAGCCCGAGCCGCCCAGCGCTGTTGCAACAGGCCGACATAATCTCTGCGCAGCCCTTCCAACGCTGGAGTCCAGGTCTTGAGCATCCGCACATTTTCCCTTGCGCGCGCTTCGTCCGACACAAGCTTCTGAATGAAGGGCATGTCGAGCCGAATGCCATGTTTGAGAAGCTCCTGCTTCTTCGTCTCGATCTGCGCGGCGGTCTGCGCCTCCTTGCCCTTCCAGGCTGCGACCTGTGCGCGGACGCCCGCGACATATTCGGTGGTAAGCTTACGGAGCGCCTCGGTCGAACCAGACACCGACCCCTCATAGGTCGTCGTCGCCGTCGCAATCGCATTGGCCTCGGGCGCCCCCACCTCGATGACCTCCTCGATGATCGAGGTTTTGATCTCCGCTGTAATCTCGGTGATGCTTGTACTGCTCACCGCGCCGGTCAGCTTCGCCAGTGAGCGCTAGATTGCGAGGCGGGCGCGTTTTTCCCCCTCGAGCTGCTGCTGCAGCTTGATGATCTCTTCGCCCTTGTCGTCCTTCAGCCGCTTCAGCTGCGCGGTTTTCAACGTCAGTTCACGCTCGCGCTCGGGAATGCGCGCGACCCGAGCCGCCGCGTCGGCGACTTTGGGATGAAGCTCAACGAGCTGCTGGCGAACATCGTCCTCGCGCTCGATCGCTGCTTCGATCGTCATCAGCCGATCGAGAAACGTCAAAAGCGCGAGCGGGTCGTCCTGGACGCGCTTGCTGATCTCGTTGGTGGCGCCCTGCCGATAGCTTTCGATCGGGAAGCTCGTGGAGCCTGTGGCGGGGTCATCGAGGTTCTCGACAAAGCTGTCCTTACTCCGCGCGAGGGTGTGGGTCTGGCCTGTCTCATCCCGATAGAAGAGCGACAGCAGATCCGGCCACACGTCGCTGTCGATGACCGTCACGTCCTCCGCCGATCCGCCCCCGATCAGGCAGAGGCTCTCGAAGACAGTCGACTTGCCGCTCCCTCGCCCGCCAATGATGCAGGTCAGGTTCGGGCTGAACCGGATCGACGCGCCGTCGAGAAACGCACCCTGAAATTCGACCCCCTCGACGGTCGGTACGATGGCGGGCAGCTCTTCCTCTATCCGCACGCGCGTGTCAGCGGTGCGCATCGCCAGCCGCAGTCCATCGAAGCTCGGCGCCTCCATCTTGTATCGCGTGACCCGCTGATCGCGATTGGCGTTTCGCCCTACGGCGTTCAGCGTATGAATCGCTGTTGAGAACGCGAGCAAGGTGTTGGGACGAACCTAGGCCGAGCCGTTTGATCCTCTGCTCGGCCGCGGCGCGGCGATCGGCATCGCCGTCCTGATCGGTATACAGGATCGGGCAGTCGGCCCGCGTGACCTCAATCCCCTCGAGCGCTGGATGGCACAGGATGTCGAGCTTCGCTGGAGTGAAACGCGGCATGTTGCTCTCGAACGCGCCTGCGAGCTCGAGATGGGCGATTACCGCGAAGCCACCCTCACTTGCCAGCAGGTTCAGGCACTGATGCATCCCGTTTTGGCAACGGCATGTGTCGGTGCGGCGATCCGCAATGTCGAGCCGATTGAAAAAGCGCTCCATAGCATCATAGGTCGGCGCGTAGCAGAGTAGGTGACCCTCAGGGGTCGAGAGCTCGACGCCTGGAACGACGAAGACACCATGCTCGGCGCCAGCCGCCTGGGCGGCCGGAATATTCGCCACCTCGTTATGGTCAGCAAGGGAAATAATGGCGATGCCTTCATCGGCCGCAGCCTTGACAATCTTGGCGGGCGTGGCCGCGCTATCCTTGACGTCGTGAGACGCACCGTAGCTATGAATGTGCAGATCAGCGCGGAAGAAGCGTGCGCCGTTGCTTAAGATCGAAAAGGGTTCGTCTGCCAATGTTCATCTTCCCCGAGCATATCTGACTACGTTGGATGATAACCGACGAGCCGAGCCTCGTTCATGTCTAACAAATCAGTCGACTCTACCAAGAATATGGTCAGACACAGGCTTTATACGAAAATCGGACAGTAGAGCCGTCCAATCGGTTGACCCAAAAGCATTTGGTGGCGAAGTCGGCGGTACGCACGCTGAAATTCTTGATGCCTGCCCCGATCTTATCGTCGGCCTCCGGATGCAGCGCGAGCGCGGCGGTCAGGACGACGCCGTCGGCGGCACTGACCCGGTCGCCCGGGTCGTAGCGGTTGAGCATAGCTTTGAGGTGAGCTCGCGCGGCGGTCTGCGTCTCGAAGTGCAGATCGCCGTAGCTTACGGACTTCTTCACACCCATGCGGTCATACCTTTCATGTCGTTGTCTGATTGGAGGGTTCCACGCCGTCATCGAGGATCAGCCTTTCCCGAAGCTCCCGCACGATCACCACAGGCAGGTCCATGCCGTCGAGACCATCCGAGCGATCGGCCATCCACTTAAGCGCCTGCATCTGATCGAGGTCGTCGCGGGCGATCTTCTCGTAGAGCGCGACCGCGGTCATGCGCGACAGGCCCAACTCCATCAGCGAGATCAGCGTACGTGACGACACGCCGAACTCGAGCTGGGTGCCGATGTCCATGTCGTGGTCGATTAGGTCCTCGCGACCGATCTCGAGGTAGTGGAGATGGAGCACGTCCACGTATGCCGACAGGTACTTTGGCGCGCGGAAACGGGCGACCTGCTCGACCAGCGCCATCGTGTCCCGGATGAGGGCCGACAGCTGGTAGTCCTTACCGACATCCTCGTGCCACGCGATGTTGCGGCGGATAATCCTCGCGAGAGACTTGCCCCCCAGCCACTGCAGCACGATGATTGCATAAAGCGGCACCCTCTTGTCCGGGGTAAAAGCCGGAAACAGGCTCGCGTTGATCCTGCGCATGATCGTGATGAAGCGGTCCATGCAGTCGTCGCTGGCAACGTCCACCGGCGCGAGGTTCTCTGGTTCGCCCGGATAGCGTCTGAAGGTCTCCAGCAGGCGCTGCATGCCTATCGGGCTCACGCCCGAGTGCCTCGACGCGAGCGCTGGTTCGATCTCAATGGCGGTGGCGATTGTCTCGAGCACCCCGTCCAGCTTCGCTATGAACGCGGGATCGTGACGCTTGGCGAAGTCAGCCTGCGCGATTGATCCCAGCCGCATGAACGTCGTCAGCAGATACGCTCCCACTTGCTCGAATTCCTCCACGCCGTCGAGCTCGCCGGGACTGCCTTCCAGGCGCGCGGTAAGATAGTTGATGAGGCCATGTCCTGTGTCGAGGACGGCATCGCTCTCGCGGCGGATCGGGTAGCGGGCGCGCAGCGGCACACGCTCGGCCATGCCGTTACGTTCTCCGGATCGAGACAGACGATGTTGCCCTGGAACTCGTCGCCCCACCGCCCAGCCCTACCGGCCAGGTTCCAGAAGTCGTGGAGCTCCATCGGGTTGCCCTTGCCCTTCCGGGGACCGCGTACCACGATCGTCCTGCACGATAGGTTCACGCCTTCGACGAGTGTGGATGTGCACACTAGGAAGCGGATCCTGCCGGACCTGAAGAGGCGTTCGATCTCGAGCCGCAGCAGCGAGGGCATGTTCCCGAAATGGAAGGCCACGCCCTGCTCGACCAGCGGAGCCAGACGGAACTGCGGGTGGAGCCCCTTCCGCGCGAGGTCGGCCAGCGCGGCGAGCTCCGGATGGACGTCCCCGGGATCCGCCTCGGGCTGCAGCTGGCTGATGAAGTCGGCGATGTCCTCGGCCTCGGCGGCGCCGTTGGCGTAGACGAGGGTTCCGCCCCGCGCACCCGTTGCCGCGGCGGCGACAAACGCCAATCGTTTCGAGAAAGTCGCGGGGGTGCTCGGAAGCTGGAGAACGCCGACCTCGACCTCCGCGTCGCCACGCCTGACGGCGAGTGCGTAGCGCCGCGGCTTCCCCTTCTCTTGCCTGGCGAGGATCAGGTTCTGCAGAACCGTCGGCGCGTCGCTGTCGACGGCGACGGTCTGGACGTTGGGCGGCGCGTCCGCGAGCAGTTCGCCGGGGTTCTGCGTCGCTGGACTTATGAAGATCAGCTTCAGGCGCGGATTGAGCCGCGTGGCGCGCTCCACGGCGTCCGGAGGATGACGCCCCGCCCGTCGTCGCCGATCTTGTGGGCTTCGTCGACAATCATCAGATCGACCGAGAAGTCGCCGCCGAGGACGTTCGCGAGCAGGTGCATGCGCTCCTGCGTGAGCACCAGGATGAGGCGCGAGCCTCCAGAGCGGGCGGCGTCAAACTTCGTCCTGAGCGGCAGTGACGACACCACGATGCCGGGGCGGCCCTTGAGCATGGTTTCGAGGTTCGACTCGATCTCCGAGACGAGCGCTCGGGTCGGCGCGAGGTAGACGGCGATCGTTGAACCGCCTGTCCCCATCTGGTCGACGAGCCACTGCAGGACGAGGAAGGTCTTGCCCGACGCCGTGGGGGCGGAGGCGGAGAGCCATGCCGAAGTCGATGCTCCGGTCCAGAAACGCTGCTGGAACTCGTTTACCTCGATCCATCGTCCGGTGGTCTCTACCAGCACCGACCGGTCCATCTCCCGGCGCTGCGCCTCGATGCGCAACGACACGCCGAGACGTTCGTCCAACCTCCCGGCGACGAGCCCGCGATCGACCGCGAGGTCGACCGATCGGAAGTTCGAGAGTTTGCCGAGAAGCACGGCGCCTCCGTCCCGGACCTGCGCGTCCTCGACCATGGAGACGGCGGACACGGCGATCCGGAGGGCAGCCTCCTGATCGCCCCGCCGTTCCGACCTTGCGAGGATGCTGCCGGCGAGTATCAACCTCTGCCAGTCGAAGTCTTCGGGACCGGGACCGTCGTCTACGGCGAGGCCGCTGAATTCGGATCGCACCGTCATCCGGGTCAGTGCCGCGATCTCGTCTCCGACCCCTTCATCGAGCAGCCAGGCCTGCAGATCGGCCAGGCTCACTTGGAAAGGCCCATCACTTCGAGGAAGATTTCTCGAAAGCCTTGGGACGATGGCAGCGGCACGCAGAAGAACTCGATCTCCAAGGTCTCGAGCTTGTTCTTGACCACCCCTTCACCGACCTTGCTGACCCATTCGACGAGCGCCGTCTTCGCCGCCTCAGCGATCTCGTCGGCCAGCGCGGACGCCCCCTCCGCCGGATAGAACGGCACGCCAAATCCGACTTGCGCGACGCCGCAGTACCGCACTCGGTTGGACATCGGCGATGAGCGGTCGAAGTACTTCCTGAGCGCACTGGTCAGGCGCTCGTCGGTGAGATCGGCCTTGTCGCTGAGGAGCAGGAGGTCGCGTTCGCGTTCCGACCCTTCGTGGTCGGGTTCGATGAGGTACGGCGCCAGGGAGTCGAGGCACGAAGAGATCGCCGCCGCCGCGGTCGCGTAGACCTTCGACTCCCCCCAGTAGAGCTTGAGCACGCCTTCCGACGTGATTCCGGCGTACACGCCGTCGGCACCGTGGTAGTGCACGCGACTATCGGTCTTGAGGTCCATCTTGCAGAGGATTTGCGGGAGCTTGAGGAAGCGCTCTGCGAGGAGATACAGGAGCATCTCTCCGCCCTCACCGGTCGTGGCGAGGTCCGTGAACGACCGCTTCGCCCGCTCCACCAGCTCGGCGACTGCCTCGGTGCTGTTGAACCGCGCATCGCGTGCTTTTGCCTCTGCAATCTTGGAGCGCGGCAGGGCGTAGATGGCCGCAGCATTCCGCATAAATTCGGCCAGCCGTCTCAGCTGGACCCGCCCGTTTCCGTCGATCGCCAGACAATGGCAGTGCACCTTCACCGACTGTCCGGTCACGATCACATCCCGCTCGATCAAAGTAAGATGGACGTCGAGCGCCTCCGGATCTCCCGTCAACGCCGCTTCGAGATCGGTCGCAGTGATCGTCGACAGATCGCTTCCCCCAGATGTACAACCCTGTTTAAGGATGACCAACTCGTTGTCTCTACACGATTAGCATAGCTAGTAGGCTAAGCAAGGTGACGAGCTTCCGTCGCGGGTGCAAGCCAAGACGTCGACATGGGCAGTTAGGCTGTTGACGTAGGATGCTGGTGGGCCGAATTAGGTGATCAGCAGGATGCTCTTGTACGGTGAAACGCCCCAGTCATTCCGGCTCTGTCGCATCGATAGTTGCGCGGCACTCGCTTCCGGCCGGCCGAGCCTGCCTATGACGCCTTCCTCGGTGATACTGCCGCCTCATAATGCACTTCGATGCAGTCGTAAGGCGTCCACTCCATTTCTAGCAACGGCGGTCAGGCTGACGCAACTCGGCCTGAACGAACGTCGGCTTAGCAGTCTCGCCGGCCAAAAACGGACAGGCCGGTTTCCACCAATTCGCGACGTTTAGGCGCGAATAGTGCGCCAGCTTTTCCCCCAAAGCCGACTTGCGGCTTCGGGCCGCTAAGCGGACAGACGGCTTCCGCCCACTTGCGGACGTCCCCACGCTCAGGAGGTAATCGGATGATTTCCGCGCTTCGTATATCGCTCGCGATTACCTTTGTGCCGATCAGTATGCTTGCGGCCTTCTTCGTCTGCTATGCAGCGCTCAATCCGTCATACTGGGTCGCAAATGTCCCTCCAGCAGGGAAGTCGTTCCAAGTGGGAGCCATGATCATCGCAACCGCGACAGGCTTTTTGATTTGGCGAAGAACGCGCTTGGAGCGCCATCCATGGTTCGCCGCCTCGCTGCTGGCTTTCGGCTTGATAGTCATCGCCTACGCAGTGACCGCGATCTTTGAAGGATTGGGACGCTTCTAAGGGCCAGCGCAAAGCCGCGAGCCGTCGTTCCGCTAACCACCACAATCGGATAGAGAAGCGACGGATACACCCTCCGGCGAGTCGACGGAAATTGCTCGATTCGTTGATGACGATACCCGACTTTTGTACCGGCGATACCCGCGCCCGTTACCTGGCGATCGCGAAAGCGAATGGGTCGCCGTAACAAAACGTAGACCTTAGAAAAGGCGCGAGCGTAAGGGCGAACCCTCCCGTCTGGCCCGATCGAAATTGAAACGAATATTTATTTTAGCGCCGAATTGGGGAACACCGTTGATTAAAGGAGGCACAATTCGAAATCTGGGGGCAGCGAGAATTAATCCCTGTCCATATTTTGTGCCCGGCGTGTTGTAATACTCTTCGCAATTTACAACACGATCAGGTTTAGCCGTCTCACAAATTATTACCGCGGAACCCGGCTTCTGAGAATCGATATGTGCTTTCCTCATAGCGTGATGCGCCGGCCCCTCAGCCGGCAATCGTTTCCATTTTGCTTGCACTACAACGTCGCTACTTTGCACGATGACAGGCGTCGGACTGGAGATCTCTTGAGAACCCGCAGCCAGTCCGACGAGCTCAGCGCAAAGCACGCCTAGCCAAACGTAATACACCTGCCGCCTCTCCCACGCGATCAAGCCTCCGCTGAGATAACATCAAATCTTTGTGAGCGGCCAGACTGTGCTCACGCCGCGAGCGGATAACAAACGGCGGAGGAGCCCTCCGCCGCGGCCGGGCCAATCTGCCTGGCCCGCCGCTGCCGATACCCAGCTCCCGCGGTGACGGTATTCGCGTCCGCTATCGAGCCAGAAGCGGTCATTCCGCTTTCGCCCAGAAGCGGCCTTTCCGCTTCCGCCCATTAGCAAACATTAACCCCAAAGCCGCCCGCATAGAAATATGGCAAGCCCCCTTGCATGCTGTCCCCAGTGGAAGTGATGAAGCCGAAAAGCGAAGTGAGCGTCATCAATGCTCACATGCTCTGCAAACCAAAGCACTTCGCGCATAGAGTGCGTAAGGTCGGCTAAATCATCGATGGCGTCCGCCGTCATGAGCGCGGCATCGAGTGATTTGGTCGGGTCCGCTACGGGATAATACCCGTATGCCGGGAAGCGTTCGGCCACTTCCTTGTAGAGCGAGGGGCAGTCCTGCCGCGGCGCATCAATCTCGGCGTCTGTTACATCGCCGTGTGGAGTCTCATGGTAGGCGGCGACTAGTCGATCCAACGCGCTGAGCAATGCTTCATCTTTCGGAGGTTTGTCAGCCCAGACAGTCGCCAGAAAATACTCGGCGGCAGCGATAGTTTGCGAACGGTCCATCCGAGCAACGTCGCACGTAGACGCAGTCTTCTCAACGTCCGCTTCCACTATAGCGGCCGTTCCGCTTACGCTCATTAGCGGACCTTCAGGCGCTCACCGTCCAACTCAAGCAGCGCTTCAACGTCGTTATGCCGCATGTGGTGCAAGGCCATTCTTCGACAACGCATATCCGTGTTGATCTGCTGATCTACCCACCGCCGCCATCGTGGGTCGGCGAGCGCGATCCGCTCGGCCGCGAGGATTGAAATGTTATGCTCGGCACGCAGCTCTTTGATGAGCAGTATCCATCGGTTCCGGTCCATTGAAACAGCTTAGAGGCGGATACCCAGTTGCCAACAGGATCAGACAATTCGCTCCGCCCAAATGCAGACATCAAGCGGCGGAGGAGCCCTCCGCCGCGGCCGGGCCAATCTGCCTGGCCCGCCGCTGCCGATACCCAGTTCCCGCGGTGACAGTACCCGCGTCCGCTATCGACCCAGGAGCGGTCATTCCGCTTTCGCCTAATAGCGGACATTGCCCCCTCGCCTGCTAGGCTGGGGCCGGTTTGCTCGAGGGGGCGCGGAGCGAGTGAATGGAACACGCCGTAAACGTACATTCCTGAAGGCTCGCGTCTGAGGGCGGAGCATCCGCTAATGCCCCAATTGCAGACATTCAACATGTCGGTCACATTGCGCGAATGACGGTCGCCCGAGCCTTTCTGGTCGAAGCCCTTGAACGGATCGCTGATGGCGGGGATGTCGCCGAATCTGAACTCGACACCGCGGTGCCTGATCCATTCGCGCTCGATCCAGCGGAGAAGACCGCATGGGAAGAATTGAGCCATTGGGCCGATGACGAGGACATACGTGAACGGGATGAACGCTACGCCGCTTCCAAGCGCGAGCGCATGCGCGATCACGTCGCCGCTCTCCGATCGCATGGCCGCTGACGCCCACGAACGAACGGACCGCTTACGTCTACGGCGTCCGGATAAGCTCAATCGATCAGAGGCTCTGCCACCCCAGCCAGATCAACAGCCCGCGGGCTAGGGGTAGAACGACCGAATATATCAGCAGCGTTGCAACGAGCGCGAGGACGCATGTTGCGGCGATTTCACGGTTGCTCATCGCGCCAGTATGACAGCGAGCGGGCGATCAGCAATGCAGGCTTCTAATCAGAAGCGGAAATTCCGCTTACGCCCAATAGCAGACGTATCCCGGCGATTGAGAGGAGCACCGTGAAAGGCTAGCTGCGTGCACGATGAAGCGAAGCGCTCTTTTATGGCTTATTGCGATGCTGGCGTTCTGGGGGTGGATGTTCGCCTCGAACTTTCGCTAAACCACTGTGGCGCTTCTTTTCTCGATTATCGTCGGTGTCGTTGTCACAATCGGGCTGCTTGGCTTCGGCATCGTCCGAGCGATGCTAGGTCGGTAGACCAGTGCTCCATTAATCGCTTCGAGGCGACGTCGAACGAGCGTCCGCTTTCCACCAATTTTGGCCATTCCGCTTCCGCCCATTCCTAGACATCCAGTATTCACTACTGCTTGCCTGATAGCCGACATTCGTTCAGCCTGAGCTGATGGACCCCCAGGGCAATATGCTTCGGAATATTTACCTAACCATGTCGTTGGTATGGCTGATGTTCGCAGCATTAGTGTGGCTCGGAAACGGTTTCGGCGGGCTGGAAGCGGTTACAAAACCCGATAATTTCTTAGCGAGGTTGTTCGTCGGCGGATTGGTAGATTTACCGATCCTCGTCCTGCTCCTTTGGATTGCTGATACGGTAAGGCGAAGAACACGGCGTTGATGCAGGTGTACTAAACGCCATCTGCCTCCCTTAAGCGGACAGGCCACTCTCCACCAGATCGGGTCGTTCGTGAGCGGCAGAGTGGTCTCAAAAATTATACGAGCCGCAGAGCCTTCAGTGCGGCACGCCCAAAAGACCGGAGTTGGTGCTCGCCTAACCGGGATCAAAATAGCGGTTGCCGTCGATAAGGTCGCCGGGCAGACCATAGATTAAGCTATTCGCATCAGTTGCGATGGATAGGCGGTGAGCATGGTCAACGCCTCCTCGACCGGTGCGGTCAGCCAGCGTTCCTGATCCTCGGCGAGCAGGATCACCGGCATCGCCTTGGGGTGTTTCGGCGCGACGAGCGGATTGGGCTCGGTGGTGCAGAAGGCATAGACGCGGTCGTGGTCGGCATCGACTTTCCACAAGCCGGCGAAGCACGGCACCGGCTGGTCCTCGACGGTGAACCACCAATTGGTGTCGCCCGGCCCCTGCCGGTCGGAGACAGCCTTGGGTTCGGCGAAGCGGGTGAAGGGCACGAGGCAGCGATGCTCGGTCCGCAGCAGCCAGGGCTTCCACAAATTGTTGTGCAGATTGCGGGCGTTGGTCCACCAGTCGTAGAGGAACGGCAGTTCCCCCTCGCGCGCGGCACGCTTGCGGGGTTTCCGCGTCGGGAAGCCCCAGCGCATCGTGCTCAGCACCCGCCGGCCCTCTTCGTAGCGCACGACATAGCCGGGCTTGCCGGGGGCGGCATAGTCCTTCTCTATCCCGAGCACGTTGGCCGCGTCGTCGACCGCGGCAAGCGCATCGAAATAGCCGCGCGGATCGACCTTCAAGTTATAGAGATTGCACATCTTCGTCTTCGATCACGAGCGATGGCGCGAGACAAGCTTCTTCCACGTCGCCTCGTCCGGATACGGCAGCGGCGCGCCGGTCGGCGATTCGCGGCCGACCGTGACGCGCGGTCGCGCCGTTGCTTTCTGCGCACGGCAGCAGGCGCAGCACAGGCGGGCTGCCACGGCGGGCAGGCCATCGTCCCAGCCACGGCGGTTGAACATCCACCACAGGCATACCGCATCCAGCACCCGGACATGACCGCAGCGCGGGCAGGTCAGGCGCAACGTCCGCTTGTACAGCGCGCATTGCTCGAGCGTGCGCAGGCGGCGGCCGACATGGTCGTAGTCCGCGCGCGCTGCCGCCGTCTGAGCTGCGGACCCGGCAGCATCGATCCCGTTTCGGTTCAGCGAATCTCTCCCGTAACGCCTTGACCCTTCGTCAACAATTCTGGAACATATAGCGAACAGATGAGTCGCAACAGCCATGTTAGCTAACCCCCAACCCGATGAGGCCCTGGCCCGCTTACGCGAGGAGCTGGGTGCCGTGCGTGGGCCGAAGCTGGCGGTTTTGCCCTTCGACATCGATGCGATCGACAGGCGACTCGTCGAGGGCGGACTCGTGCTGGGCGGCCTGCACGAGGTGTCGCCGGCGACGCCGACGCTCACCGACGATGCCGCGGCGACGCTGTTTTCGGTCGGCATCGCCGCACGCGCTGCGGCGCGGTCCGGCAAGCGCGTGCTCTGGGCGCTGACCCGCTTCGACCTCTATGCCCCCGGTCTGGAGCAGGCCGGGCTCGACCCGGCGACGCTGCTGTTCGTCGAGGCACGTGACGACAAACACGTGCTCGCCGTCATGGAGGATGGCCTGCGCCACGGCGGCCTCGCCGCGGTCGTCGGCGAGGTGAAGCGGGCCGACATGGTCGCGACACGGCGGCTGCAGCTTGCTGCGATGAGCGGCCACGCCCCGGCGCTGCTCGCGCGCCGCTGGCGCAAGGCGGGCGTCGAGCCCCTGTCCGACCTGTCCGCGGCGATGACGCGCTGGCGGATCGCCTGCGCGCCCTCCGAGCGGCTGCCGGCACCCGGCGTCGGCCGGGCGCGCTGGACCGTCGACCTCGCGCGCCAGCGCGGCGGTCCTCCCTTCACCCTGCAACTGGAGGCATGCGATGACACGGGTCGCCTCGCTCTACCTGCCGCACCTCGCCATCGAGCGACTGCGCCGGCTCGAGCGACCGCGCGCGCTGCCTGAACCGCAGCCTGCGCCATTGCTGCCGATCGACGACGACCCTGGTGCCTGTTCGGTGCCGCGGGGCGGCGGCTGGCGCCCGGGCGCACGCTGGGCGCGCGACGACGGCGCACGTGCAGCGATCGAAGATCAGACTGCGGCGCTGCCGCGCCACCAGCAGCCGACGATGCGCGAACTCGGTCGGCGCTCCGAGGCGGCGGATCATCCGTTCAAGCGACCGGTGCCGGCAGGCGGCACGCGCAGCCCCTTGCCGGTGGCCGTGCCGGTCGCGCACGCGGTGCCGCTGGTCCTCGCGGAGCAGGCCGGTCAACGCCACGTCATCACCGCCGCCTGTCCCGTCGCGCTTTCACTCGGCCTGATACCCGGCATGGCGGTAACGCAGGCGCGCGCGCTGGTGGCAGAGCTCGACGTGCGTGCTGCCGATCCGGCCGCCGATCGCGCGGTGCTCGACAGCCTTGCGCTGCACGCGGTGCGGCATTGGACGCCCACCGCCGCGGCGAGTGGCGCGGACGGGCTGTGGATCGAGCTGACCGGTACGGCGCACCTTCATGGCGGCGAGGCGCGCTTCTGCCGGCGGCTGGTCCGCTTCTGCCGGCGCTTCGGCTATACTGCACGCGTTGCGGTGGCGGGAACGCCGGGCGCCGCGCACGCGCTCGCACGGTTCGGGCGTGACGCGATCAGTGCCATCCCGAACGGCGGCGAGGCGCAGGCACTCGCCGGCCTGCCGCCCGCCGCACTGCGGCTGACGCCCGAGGCGCTGACCGCCGCGGCGCGTTTCGGACTCGACCGGATCGCCGATCTGCTGCCGCTGCCGCGCGGCCCCCTCGCGCGCCGGCTGGGGCTCGCCAGCGTGCGCCGTCTCGACGAGGCGCTCGGCCGGGTGGCGGAACCGATCGTGCCGGTCGTCCCGGAGGAGACGCCGCTGGCCCGCCGCCGCCTGCTCGAGCCGATCGGCACCGCCGAGGCGATCGAACACGTCATCCGCGATCTTCTCGCCGATATGATCGGGCTGCTGCAGGAGCGCGGCGCCGGCGCCCGCACGTTGCTGCTCGTCATCGAGCGGATCGACGGCAGCGAGCAGCGGCTCGTTATCGGTACGTCGCGACCGACGCGCGACGCGGGCCATCTCGCCCGTCTCTTCCACCTCAGAAT
Source organism: Sphingomonas sp. 2SG (assembly GCF_005503285.1). Classification (NCBI taxonomy): domain Bacteria; kingdom Pseudomonadati; phylum Pseudomonadota; class Alphaproteobacteria; order Sphingomonadales; family Sphingomonadaceae; genus Sphingomonas; species Sphingomonas sp. 2SG. The sequence continues at coordinate 26,741 of NZ_SCMZ01000029.1, read as the reverse complement.
CGAGACAATCGATCCGGGTGACGGGATCGAGACGATGCGGCTCGCCGCCACCCGTACCGATCCGCTCGGCGCGACCGCGCTCGCCGCCAGCCTCGCCGGCGACGATGCGCCGCCGGATGTCGCGACGCTTGTCGATCAGATCGCCGGCCGCGTGGGGGATGCGGCTCTGTTTACCGCAGCGCCGGTAGAGAGCGACGTGCCCGAGCGCGCCGTCCGTCGCACCGCGCCGCTCGCCGCCCCGACCGGCTGGCCCGCGTGGCGGCGGCCGGTGCGGCTCCTCAACCGGCCCGAACCCCTGGTCGGCGTGCTGGCGCTGCTGCCCGACGCACCGCCCCGGCGCTTCACATGGCGTGGCCAAGTCCATGCCGTCGTCGCCGGCGACGGCCCCGAGCGCATCCACGGCGAATGGTGGCGGCGCGACGGCGAGCTATGGGCGGTGCGCGACTATTTCCGCGTCGAGGACGATACCGGCGCACGCTTCTGGCTGTTCCGCCGCGGCGACGGTGTCGATGGCGCGACCGGCGACCTCAGCTGGTATCTGCACGGGCTGTTCGGCTGATGGCGACGCAGACGACCTATGTCGAACTCCAGGTTACCAGCCATTTCTCGTTCCTGCGTGGTGCCTCCAGCCCGGACGAACTATTCGCGGCCGCGGCGCTGCTCGGTCATGCCGCGCTCGGACTGACCGATCTCGGCAGCGTCGCCGGGCTGGTCCGTGGCTGGGAGGCGCAGAAAGCGACCGGCGTGCGGATGATCGCGGGCGCGCGGGTGCGGCTCGACGACGGGCGCATGCTGCTGCTCTACCCGACCGACAAGCCCGCCTGGTCGCGCCTCACCCGTCTGCTCACGCTCGGCAAGTCGCGCGCCGGCAAGGGCGGCTGCGCGCTGGCGTGGGAGGATGTCGTCACCTGGAACGCGGGGCTGATCGCCATCCTGCTTCCCGATCTGCCCGGTGACGCCACCCGCAGCGATCTCGGCGATCTGCACGAGGTGTTCGGGGACCGCGGCTATTGTGCGCTCACCTTCCGGCGACGGCCCGACGATGCGATGCGCCTCCACGACCTCGCCCGGCAGGCGGCCGACGCACGGGTCGCAACCGTCGCGGTCGGCGACATCCTCTATCATGCGCCCGACGCGCGGCTGCTGCAGGACGTCGTCACTGCGATCCGCGAGAAATGCACCGTCGACACGCTGGGTTACCGCCGCGAACGCCACGCCGACCGGCACCTCAAATCCCCGGAAGAGATGGAGCGTCGCTTCGTAGCCTTCCCCGACGCCATCCGCGCCACCGCCGAGATCGCGCGCCGCTGCACGTTCGACCTCGGCGAGCTGAGCTACCAATATCCCGACGAGCGCGTCGTCGACGGGCTGACCGCGCAAGAGGCGCTCGAACAGCTCACCGAGGCCGCCGTCGAGCGCCGGTTCCCCGACGGCGTGCCCGCCCAATACCGGACACAGATCGATCACGAACTGCGGCTGATCGCCGAACTCGCCTATGCGCCCTACTTCCTGACCGTGAACAGCATCGTCGCGGAGAGTCGGCGCCGCGGCATCCTGTGCCAGGGCCGCGGCTCCGCGGCAAACAGCTGCGTCTGCTTCATGCTCGGCATCACCTCGATCGACCCGATCAAGCACGAGCTGTTGTTCGAACGCTTCATCTCGGGCGAACGCCGCGAGCCGCCCGACATCGACGTCGACTTCGAGCATGAGCGCCGCGAGGAGATCATCCAGTGGATCTATGAGACCTATGGCCGCACCCATGCCGCACTGACCGCGGTCGTCACCCGTTATCGTGCCCGCGGCGCGGTGCGCGAGGTCGGCAAGGCGCTGGGCCTGCCCGAGGATCTCACCAAGGCGCTCGCCGGGCTGGTGTGGGGCTGGAGCCAGGAAGGCGTCGGCGAGAAACAGGTCCAGCAGCTCAACCTCAACATGGAGGATCGCCGGCTCAGGCTGGCGCTCGATCTCGCCCGCAAGCTGATCGGCACGCCGCGCCATTTGTCGCAGCATCCCGGCGGTTTCGTGCTGACGCACGACCGGCTCGACGATCTCGTGCCCATCGAACCCGCCGCGATGGTCGACCGGCAGGTTATCGAATGGGACAAGGACGACATCGACGCGCTGAAGTTCATGAAGGTCGACGTGCTCGGCCTCGGCATGCTCGGCTGCATGAACCGCGCCTTCGTTATGCTGGAGGAAGCCAAGGGCATCCGCGTCGGCATGGCCGACCTGCAGGACGACGATCCCGACGTCTATGCGATGATCCAGAAGGCCGACACGCTCGGCACCTTCCAGATCGAGTCCCGCGCGCAGATGAGCATGTTGCCGCGGATGAAGCCGGCGCGTTTCTACGATCTCGTCATCGAGGTGGCGATCGTCCGGCCGGGGCCGATCCAGGGCGACATGGTCCACCCCTATTTGCGTCGCCGCGAAGGGCGCGAGAAGCCGGACTATCCGCGGCCCGAGCTGCGTGCAGTGCTCGAGAAGACGCTCGGCGTACCGCTATTCCAGGAACAGGCGATGAAGGTCGCGATCGTCGGGGCGGGCTTCACCCCGGCCGAGGCGGATCAGCTCCGCCGTGCGATGGCGACGTTCAAGTTCACCGGCGGGGTCAGCCACTTCTTCGACAAGCTGGTCGGCGGGATGGTCGAGCGCGGTTACCCCCGCGACTTTGCCGAACGCACGTTCAAGCAGATCGAGGGGTTCGGCAGCTATGGCTTCCCCGAGAGCCACGCCGCCAGCTTCGCCAAGATCGCCTATGCGAGCTGCTGGATGAAGCACCATCATCCAGACGTGTTCTGCGCCGCGCTGCTCAATGCGCAGCCGATGGGGTTCTATGCGCCGGCACAGGTTGTCCGCGATGCCCGCGAGCACGGCGTCGAGGTTCTGCCGGCCTGCATCAACGCCAGCCGTTGGGACTGCACGTTGGAGCCGGGCCGTGGCCGCTATCTCGCCGTGCGCCTTGGGCTACGGCAGGTCCGCGGCCTCGCCAACGCACATGGCGCGGCGATCGTCACCGCACGTGGGCAGATGCCGTTCGGCTCGGTCGAGGAGGTCTGGCGCCGTGCCGGCGTTCCGCGTACCGCCATCGAGCGGCTGGCCGAGGCGGACGCCTTTCATGCGCTGGGCGAAAACCGGCGGCAGGGCCTGTGGAAGGTGAAGGGACTTGGGGACGCGCCCTTGCCCCTGTTCGCCGCCGCAGACGCGCGAGAGTCGCTGTTCAGCCCGGAAGGGCTTGAGCCGGACGTCAGCCTGCGGCCCCTGTCCGATGGCCGCGAGGTCGTCGAGGATTACCGCGCGCTTCAGTTGTCGCTGCGCGCGCACCCGCTGGCGTTCCTGCGGCAGGATCTGACCCGGCGTGGCATCACGCGCTGCGCCGATCTTGCGAACATCAAGGATGGCCGACACGTCGAGGTGGCCGGGATCATCCTCGTCCGCCAGAAGCCGGGATCGGCCAAGGGCGTGCTGTTCATCACCATCGAGGATGAGACGGGAATCGCCAACGGCATCCTGTGGCCCGATCGGTTCGAGGCGCAGCGCCGCACCGTGATGTCGGCGGCGATGATCGGGATGAAGGGGCGCGTGCAGAAGGAGGGACAGGTGATCCACGTCATCTGCGACCGGATCATCGACCATGGACCGCTGCTCGCACAGGTGGGACAGATGGATTTCCCGCATGCGACCGGGCGTGGTGACGGCGCGCGGCATGCGGGCTCGCCGGACCGCGGCGATGCCGGCTGGAAGCCCGGCCCACGCGACAGCTATTGGCCGCCGCATAGCACGGGCATGGATCCGGAGGACGTGGTGCGGGTGAAGTCGCGCGACTTCCACTGATCGGTGTCGCGCCATCAGCGGATCATCATCGACCTGTCGCTTCATATCCTCCGCGCCGCTGCCGCGCGGTCGGACAAAGGGAAAGTCGACACGATCGAGGTGCGGCTCGCGCTGCGCTGCCTCGTCACGCATTGCCCGGAACGCTGGCCACTCGACATGTTCTGGAATTCGGCCGGAACGGATCACGATATCGGCAGAGCACAAGGGTGTACGGCGGCGCTCAACGGCATCGTGCGGCAGATCGAAGGCGCGGCTCACACGAATTGACCCACAACCAGACATTGACGCCCCTACTCGCCCCAGCCACGAACATCGCGATTTCCAAATACCATGCGCCGGATGGCGAGCGACGCCAGCCCGGCGCTGAAGCCGGGCGGAGGAGCGCTTACCTCATCCAAGCGGGCCATCCGTTCGTGGTCGAGCGTCAGCGAGGCAGCGGCCAAGTTGCCGGTCAGTTGCTCGACGGTCCGCGCGCCGATCAGTGGCGCGGTGACGCCCGGCTTCGCCATTGTCCAGGCAAGCGCCACCTGCGCGGGGGTGCAGCCGACCTCCACCGCGATCGTCTTCACGACGTCGAGCACGTCCCAGTTGCGATCGGCGAACTTGCTGTCGCCGAACGGATTGGCACCGCTGAGCCTGCCCGTGCCGGCGGTGTCGCCGCGGCGGTACTTGCCCGACAGGAAACCGCCGGCGAGCGGGCTCCACGGCTGCACGCCCATGCCTGCATCCCGCGCTGCCGGAACGTGCTCGGCCTCGACATCGCGTGCGACCAGCGAATATTCGACCTGCATCGCGATCGGGCCGGGGATGCCGCGCGCCGCGGCGATCGTCGCCGCCTTCATCGCCAGCCAGGCCGGCATGTCCGAAAAGGCGTAGTAGCGGATCTTGCCGGCACGCACGAGCGCGCCGAGCGTCTCGACCAGTTCCTCGGCCGGCGTCACGCCGTCCCAGATGTGCATCCAGTAAAGATCGATATAGTCGGTACCGAGCCGCCGCAGCGACGCGTCGAGCGCACGGTGGATGTTCTTGGCACCCGCGCCGCCCGCATTGGGATTGCCGCCGCCGGCCTGCGTCGCCGTCAAAGGGCTGGCCGCGCCGTTGAAGCCGAACTTCGTCGCCAGTACCAGTTCGTCGCGTGCGCCGGTCTCCTTGATGAAGCGGCCGACCAGCGCTTCGCTCCCCCCGCCCGAGTAGATGTCGGCGGTGTCGATGAAATTGCCGCCGGCGTCGCGATAGGCGTCGAAGACGGCACGCGCGGTGGCGTCGTCCGCGTTCCACGCGCCAGGGCCGAAGGTCATCGTGCCGAGGGCCAGCGGACTGACGACGAGGCCGGAGCGGCCAAGCGTGCGATAATGGGTCAGGCTCAAGATGATGCTCCTTGCTTGAGCACCGCAAATGGCACCTCGATGCCACCCGGATTAGGCGTTGCCGCCGGCAAGGGCTTGTGAGCATGATGCAGCAATGCGACGCGGCGACCTCGATGATCTGGCAGCGTTCGCGACCGTCGCGCGCACGCGCAGCTTCACGCGCGCAGGCGCCGAGCTCGGGCTCTCGCCGTCAGCGCTGAGCCATGCGATGAAGGCATTGGAACTGCGGCTCGGCGTGCGCCTGCTGGCCCGGACGACACGCTCGGTCGCGCCGACGTCAGCCGGCGAGCAACTGCTCCGCTCGCTTGATCCCGCGCTGACCGAGGTTGCCCGCGGGCTTTCACGGCTGGCCGACTGGCGCGACACGCCGGCGGGCGCGGTCCGGCTGGCGACGTTCGGATGGGCCGCGCGCACGATCCTGGCGCCGCGCCTGCCCGCCTTCCTGCTCGACCATCCCGATATATCGGTCGAGGTGATCGTCGAGGATCGCCTGATCGACCTCGTCGCGGGCGGCTTCGACGCCGGGATCCGCCTCGCGCAGGCCGTGGAGGGCGACATGATCGCCGTGCCCGTCGGCCCCGACCTGCGCACGGTCGTGGTCGGCACGCCAGGCTATTTCGCGCGGCACGATCCGCCCGCGACCCCCGCCGCTCTCGAGCGCCACATCTGCGTCAACTACAGGCAGCTCGGCGGCGGCGGGCTTCTCCCGTGGGAGTTCGAGAAGGACGGACGCGACATCAAGGTCCGCGTTGCCGGGCAATTGATCGTCAACGACGAAGCGCTTTCTGCGGCAGCGGTGCGGGCGGGAGCGGGATTGGGCTACATGATGGAGGAGGACGTGGCGGACGAGATCCGGGACGGGCGTCTGGTCCAAGTCCTCGGCCCATGGTGTCCGGCCTATCCCGGCTGCAGGCTCTACTACCCGGATCGTCGGGTCAGTCCGGCGATGCGAGCGCTGGTCGATGCGCTTCGTTGGCAACCGAACTGAACCTTCGCTGGAGTTCAGGGTCGATTGTTGGACAAAGGTAAGACCCATTTCCGACCGTGTTCAGTATCTTGCTCTACGACCAAACTGACGTAAGCTCCGGCCTCTCGCGTTACCGTTGCCGCTCATAGGCCGTATGCCGAACGGCTTGACGATAGAGACAAAGGAAATCGAATGCGCGCCGGTGCCTGCCTGATTACCCTGCTTCTGACCACCACGGCCTACGCTCAGACGCTCAGCGGCAGTACCTATCACCGCGCACCCGATGCGATCGCGAAGGTATTGGAGACGCCGCCTACCCCCGGCGTCGCCGTCAGCCCCGATCACCGCACGCTGGCGATTTTTGGGCGGGAGAATTTGCCGTCGATCGCCAATCTGTCGAAACCGATTTTGCGGCTCGGCGGCTACCGCATCGACCCCGCCACTAACGGCCAAGCCGAGGTCCGCGTGCAATGGCTGAACGCGCTGAGCTTCAAGGACATCGGCTCGGGGCGGACCGTCCCGGTCAAACTGCCCGCGGGCTTGCGCTTCGCCGCCCCCGATTGGTCGCCCGACGGCACCCGCCTCGCCTTCTATGCGCAAGAGGCTGACCGACTGTCGCTATGGATCGCCGAGCGCAATGGCAGCGCTCGCATTGTCGCCCGGGGGCTGAACGGCACGTTCGGCACGCCCTTCGCCTGGATGCCGGACAGCAAGGCGCTCGTCGCCCTTACCGTGCCCGCCGGTCGGGGCGCAGCACCCGTTTCGAGCAGCACGCCCACCGGCCCGGTGGTCCAGGAAAGCGCCGGTCGCACCTCGGCAGCGCGGACCTATGAGGATCTGCTCGGCGATGCGCATGACGAGGCGCTGTTCGACCATTATTTCACCGGTCAATTGGTCCGGATCGACCTTGCTGGCACCGCGCAGCCGATCGGAACGCCGAGTCTGATCACCGAGTTCAACGTCTCCCCGGACGGTCGCTACCTGCTGACCGAGCGGCTCAAGCGGCCATATTCTTATCTGCTTCCTGCCAGATTCTTCCCGACCGAAATCGCCGTCTCGACGATTGATGGCCAACCGGTGAAGACACTGGCCGATCGCCCGCTCGCCGACGATCTCCCGGTCGATTTCGACGCCACCGTGAAGGGCCCGCGTGAGGCTGTCTGGCGGTCTGATGCGCCTGCGACGCTGGTCTGGGCCGAAGCGCTGGACGGCGGCAATCCGCGCGCCAAGATCGCGTTCCACGACAAGGTGATGATGCAGGCTGCACCGTTCGCTGCGGGACCGGTGGAACTGGCACAGACCCAAGCCCGCTATGCCACCACGATATGGGGGGACGATGGCTTCGCGATGGTCATCGACCGCGAATGGCGTACGCGGACCGAGCATCGCCAAGCCGTTTCACCATCGCGACCGGGCCTGACGCGGACGATAGCGACGCTCAACTATCAAGATCAATATGGTGATCCCGGCGAGCCGATGGTGGAGGAGAATGCCGCCGGGAAGCCGGTAATGCACTTCACGACTTCGCATGACGGCGTGTACGTCACCGGCGACGGCGCAACGAAAGCGGGGGCGTTCCCCTTCCTCGCCACGATGCCGCTGACCGGGGGTGAACAGACGCGGCTGTGGACCGCCAAAGCGCCCTATTACGAAACGGTGGTCGCACTGCTCGACGAGCGTGGCCAGCGCATCCTGACGCGGCGCGAGAGCGCGAAGCTTGCGCCCAACTACATGATCCGCGGCGTGAAGGGCGGCAGCGCGAAGGCCATTACCGCGTTCGCCGATCCCGCCCCGGTCTTTGCCGGTGTCACACACCGCACGATCACCTATCCGCGTGCCGACGGACTCCAGCTGTCAGGATCGCTGTATCTGCCCGCCGGTTACGACTCAAAACGCGACGGGCCGCTGCCGACGTTGCTCTGGGCGTATCCGGCGGAGTTCACCGACGCGAAGGTCGCAGGCCAGACGGTCGATCAGGGCAACCGGTTCGTCCGCCCGCGCGGCATCAGCCACCTGTTCCTGCTGACGCAGGGCTATGCGATCCTCGACAATCCATCGATGCCGATCATCGGCGAAGGCGCCGCCGAGGCCAACGACACCTACGTCAAGCAGCTGCAGCAGGACGCGCAGGCCGCAGTCGATGCGGTGGTCAAATCTGGCGTCGGCGACCGTGCCCGCATGGCCGTCGGCGGGCACAGCTATGGCGCGTTCATGACCGCTAACCTGCTTGCGCATACTGATCTGTTCCGCGCCGGCATCGCGCGGTCGGGCGCCTATAACCGCACGCTGACCCCGTTCGGCTTTCAGGCCGAACAGCGCACCTACTGGCAGGCGACACCGACCTATACCGAGATGAGCCCGTTCACCTACGCAGACCGCATCAAGGCGCCGATCCTGCTGATCCATGGCGGCGCGGACGACAATAGCGGCACCTTCCCGATCCAGTCCGAGCGCATGTACGCGGCGCTAAAGGGCAACGGGGCGACGGTACGCTATGTCGTCTTGCCGAACGAGCCACACGGCTATCGAGCGCTGGAATCGACCGAGGAAACGCTGTGGCAGATGACCGACTGGCTGGACCGCTACGTCAAGCCGAAGCAGACCGGATCGACGGTGGCGGCAATAGCCAGGTAAAAGTGATCTATGTACCGGTGACGGTCATGAACTAGGCGAAAGCGGATTTTCCCCTCCTGTGGGAATAGCGGACGCTCCCGCTTACGTCTCGCACCGGACTGCCGTATGTCCTCGATTTCCTTCGATGCGCATGGCGATTGCAAGTGCCCAGCGTGACAAGCCGCCGTCGACGTTCCTGCTCGATCTATTCTTAAAGCCGGACGAGGCAAAAGACGCCGCCGCCAATCTCAAGCATTACTATCCGGTGTGGGTGGCGAAGCACGGCGCGCACCGGGCCTCGCGCATCTTCCGTTTCCAGGCGGGTCGCATTATCGTCGGCTATTGGTGGGGCCGGATCATGACGCAGGCCGAGCGTGTCGTAACGACGGTCGGCGTTTTCATCCGGCCGGGCGGAAACTGACGAACGGACAGCAACCGGCAGGTACGGCATTGCCTTACTTGTCCCCTTGCCGTCTATACGGCATTGCCGTATAGATGCGACATGCAGGTGGTCATCGAACCACTGCCTACCTCCGCGCCGCGAAGCTGGCCGGGATCGATGCTGACGAACAAGCCGCGATCGGCGCGCTGATCGCGGCCAACCCCGGAAGCGGGCGAAATCATGCCTGGATGTGGCGGTGCGCGGAAGCTGCGCGTTGCCCGCCCCGGTGGCGGCAAGTCGGGCGGATACCGGGTCGTCACCTACTACGCTGGCGAGGCGTTCCCGGTGTTCCTGCTCACCGTCTTCCCAAAGAACGTGAAGACCAACCTGACCAAGGCGGAGCAGAATGCGTTTGCCGCCGCCTGCAAACAGCTGACCGATGGACTTGGAGGAGATAATGGCCCGCACGGCGTTTGACATGATGATGGAGGGCATCGGCGATGCCATCGCCTACGCGGAAGGCGACACGACGCGAGCACGGGTCATCGCGCCCGTCGACGCAAAAGCTGTCCGCGCTTGCACCAAGAAATCCCAGGCGGAGTTCGCCAAGACCTATCATCTCCCCCTCGGCACGGTTCGGGATTGGGAGCAAAAGAGGCGCACCCCGGATGCCCCCGCGCGCGTTCTACTCGCCATGATCGCCGCTGAACCGGAAACGGTTGAGCGGCTGGTCGCCAAGATCGAGGGCTAAGTCTCGAAGGATCTCGCCGTGACGCACTACTTGGCCGCCGACGTATTGAGCCAATGCAAACTCGGCACCCTCGGGTCGGGCGTGGTGGCCTACAGTCCGGACGAAGGGGGTCTGGCTGCCCACAGTCGCCACCGCCGACGAATAGCGATCAGGTGAGGATGATGGCATTCACGTCGGCCCAGGCTTGGGGCGCAGGTCGTGCGTTTGACGACCTGTTTCGCGAGCTTCCACGAGATACAGACAAATAGACGCCGTATTTCGAGCGACATTTTCAAGATGGCTTAGCACCCATGACATTGCGGGGTCGCCGGGGTCGATAGCGCAAGCCGGCGCTAACCAATACTACTGCGGTCGCCACACGGACTCTTCATGAACAGAAGTGACAATTTGCGACACCCCACTGAGATCGCTCGTTTGCAGCACGTGAACGCAACTAGTGCTCGACAAACGTTATAATATCGAACGACAACCGGCTCCGGTAAGCAGCGCACAACTAACAAATGCTTGCGACTTGGCTAAGCCTCTGGGCAGCCGCCGACGTGAGGACCCAATGTCGGTCATTGAAGCCTGCTGAACTTGCTCCAGAAGCGGACGCTCATTAATGCGAAGGCATGCAGCCCCGGCCGCTACGCCTTGTCCTGCGCTGAAGAGCCCATGACGACGCCCCGCATCGCTTGGAGCGTCGCATCGCTGACATGGTGCTCCATTCCCTCAGAGTCGATCGCGGCGATTTCCGGATCGATCCCCAGCGCGACCAGGAAGTCGACCACCACCTGATGCCGCTCCCGCGAGCGGGTGGCGAGGGCCTTGCCGGCGTCCGTGAGAAACAACGCGCGGTAGCGGCGGTTCTGCACCAGCCCGAGGCTCTTCAGCCGCTGGATGATCTTCGCGACCGTCGGCTGGGTCACCCCCATGTGCTGCGCTAGATCGATCACCCGAGCTTCGCCGCGCTCCTCGATCAGATCGCCGATCAGCTCGACATAATCCTCCGCCATCTCGCTGGCATGGGCCTCGCGGGTGGCGCGAAACGCCGCGGCACGGCGGACGGCGGTATCATCGGCCATTGGCGCACCTCCTGCTCCTGTTTGCGCTTCTGGCAGCAGAAGTGCTCGCTGACCAGCCAGCTTGACATATTAGCCCCGGCTAAGACATATAGGACTAGCTGTTTAGGGGTGACATCATGTCATGTGCACTCGTCTGTTCGTTGCTCCTTTTCGGCGCGAACACGCTGCCGATCGGTGAAGGCCGCTCATCCGATCCAGACCGGCATAAGGCAGCAACGCAGTCTACCGACGATCCGTCAAAAGACATCGTGGTGATCGGTCGCGGCGAGCGGCGGGTCGGGAGCGACCGCGCCGCCAGCGCCGGCGCAATATCGGGTGAGGACATCCGCACCCGTCCGCTGCTGCGCGCCAACGAACTGGCCGAGGCGGTGCCGGGACTGCTCGCCGTCCAGCACTCAGGCGGGGGCAAGGCGGCGCAATATTACATCCGCGGCTACAATCTCGACCACGGCACCGATTTCAGCATCTCACTCGACGGCGTGCCGATGAACCTGCCGAGCCACGCGCACGGCCAGGGCTACCTCGATCTCAACGGTCTTATCCCCGAGACGATCGACAGGGTCGAATACCGCAAGGGACCCTATTACGCGCAGGATGGCGACTTCTCGCTCGTCGCGGCGGCGTCGATGCGCACTCTCGATCGCGTCGAACGGCCGATGGTGGCGATACAGGGCGGCAGCTACGGCTATGGTCGCTTGGTCGCGGTCGGCTCAGAGCAGTTGGGGGGCGGTGACCTGCTGCTCGCGGGCGAGCTGACGATCAACAATGGCGTGTGGGCATTGCCCGAGCGGCTGCGCCACGCGTCAGCCTTCGCCAAATACACGATCGACACCGCGCTCGGCACCGTCCGCGCGAGCCTATTCGACTACAACGCGACCTGGCAGCCGACCGAGCAGATTCCGGTGCGCGCGATCGGCACACTGGTGCCCGACCGGTTCGGCACGCTCGATCCATACCTGCGCGGCGAGACGCAGCGGCAGATCTTGACGATCGGCCTCACGAGCGAGCGGACCGATGTGACGCTCTACGCGCAGCGCTACCTCTTCGACCTCGTCTCTAACTTCACCTTCTTCCTTGCCGACCCAGTTCGCGGCGACGAACTCGAGCAGGCGGAGCGCCGCTGGACCTTTGGTGGTCGGGTGCAGCACCGCATACCGCTCGGTACGGCGTGGCAGATCACCGTCGGCGCCGATGCTCGCGCCGACCGGATCGATGACCTGGGTCTCTACCATACCGAACGTGGCCACCGGATCGGCACCACCAGCCTTGCCGACGTCAGCGAAACTGCGTTCGCCGGCTATGCAGATTTGCGGTGGCGACCGATCGAGCGGCTGACGCTGTCCGGCGGAGGTCGGATCGATCGCTACCGCTTCCGCTCGCGTGCGCTTGCGGGAGCGGCGACCACCGGCGCACGGAGTGAAACAGTCGTCACGCCCAAGACCAGCGCGGCGCTGACGCTGGCGCGGGGCGTCGCAATCTATGCCAATTACGGCCAAGGCTTTCACTCGAACGACGCGCGCGGGGTGCTCGCCGCGACTGATCCGGTGCCGGGTCTCGTGCGCGGCACGGGGTATGAGATCGGCACCCGTATCGAGCGTGGGCCGGTGGTGCTCACCGTCGATCGCTGGTGGACCCGCTCGGCGGGCGAATTGGTCTACTCGGGCGACGACGGCACGGTAGAGCCGTCAGGTGCGAGCCGCCGCCGCGGCTGGGAGACGACGCTGTTCGTGCGGCCGTTCCGATGGCTGTCGCTCGACGCGGTCTACGCGACCAACCACGCCCGGTTCATCGGGGTAACGGACGCCGACCGCATTCCCAACTCGTTGGAGGCCGCGGGATCGCTGGGCGTAACCGCTGATGCGCATGGCTGGCTCGGCGCGTTGCGCCTCCGCTACATCGGCGTTCGTCCGCTGATCGAGGATGACAGCGTACGCGGGCCTGCGACGACGATCGTCAACCTGAGGCTCGCCAAGACGATCGGCCACGTCGAGATCGCGGCCGATTTTCTCAACTTGTTCGATACGCAACGCGCCGACGCCGACTACTTTTACGCCTCGCGACTTCCTGGCGAACCGCTAGACGGTGTCGAGGGCATTCACAGCCGAGCCGCGGAACCCCGGCAAGTGCGCGTTGGAGTCAAGATAACGCTCTGAATCAGATGCGGTCACTCGAACCTCGTTTCCTCGTTTCCTTGCTCCGTCTTACCACCCTCACCCCCTGCACTATTCCGCGGTCATCAGACTTGCGGATCGTGCTGCCGCGACCTCGCGCTCGGCTTGGGTGAAGCCATAGGCAGGAACGACCTCTCCGACACGATCGGTGATCTCCGGCCAATGCGCCAGGATTTGCTCGCCCGCGTCCTCGGCAGGACCGACGTAATGCCCCTGCGTCAACGTCACGTTCGCCGTGGCGACATGGCCCGCACCTGCGCAGACGATCGTCCTCGTCGGTGCGTCATCCCCGAGCAGCGGGAGCAGCGCGGGCGAGACGCGGTCCGGTGCCAGCATCGTCAGGCTCTCCGCATCGAGGACGCCCTCGGTCATCTGGGTCGCGGCGGTCGGGGCGAGGCAGTTGACCCGGATGCCGTATTTCTCTCCTTCGATCGCGAGCGTCTGCATCAGCCCGACCAGCGCCATCTTGGCTGCGCCGTAATTCGCCTGCCCGAAATTGCCGTACAATCCGGACGACGAGGTCGTCATGACGATCCGGCCGAATGTCTGGGCGCGCATCGGCTCCCAAACCGCCTTGCTGCAGATCGCCGCGCCGATCAGGTGAACGTCGACGACCGTGCGGAAATCGGCGATCGTCATCTTCGCGAAGCTCTTGTCGCGGAGGATGCCCGCATTGTTGACGAGGATGTCGATCCGGCCCCATGCGGAGCACGCTGCATCGACCATCGCGGCGACCGCGGCCTCGTCGGTCACAGACGCCGCGATCGGCATGGCGGTGCCGCCCGCCGTGCTGATCTCGTGCGCGACCCGTTCGGCGGCATCGACCGAGACATCGTTGACCACGACCTTGACGCCCCTGCCCGCCAGATGAAGCGCATGCGCACGTCCGAGCCCGCCGCCGGCGCCGGTGATGATCGCTGTCCTGCCTGCCAAAGCCATTCCATCTCTCCTTTAGTTCGTTCACGTAATAGTGAATGAAATGTAGGGCGCAATGGCGCCCCCTCTTTTCCGCAAAATACGTACGTTCATTCATACGTGAGTGTCCATTGACACACTGCGCCGGGTGCCGCATCGTCTGGGCACAAGCCACGATACAGTGGGAGAGGTGATGACTGTTCCGATCAGCGCGCTCGCGCCCGATCCGCTTATCGACGGCCGTCATCGAGGGCGCGCCGCACGGCACCCCGGAATCGTGTTGGCGATGCTGACCTTCGTCTACGTCCTCAACTTCCTCGACCGCCAATTGCTCGGCATCCTCGCCAAGCCGATCCAGGACACGCTGCACATCACCGACGGCCAGCTCGGGCTGATCGGCGGGCTATATTTCGCGATGTTCTATTGCTTCATCGCGATCCCGGTCAGCTGGCTGGCCGACCGGACCAGCCGGGTCGGCGTGCTGACGCTCGCCTGTGCGGTGTGGAGTGCCGCGACCATCGCCTGCGGCATGGCGCGGACCTATCCGCAACTCGTCGCGGCGCGGATGGTGGTCGGCTTCGGCGAAGCCGGCGGCGTGCCGCCGTCCTATGCCCTGATCACCGACACGTTCGCACCGGGGCGGCGCGGCGTGGCCTTCGGCATTTACAATCTCGGGCCGCCGATCGGTGCGGCGCTGGGGATCGCACTGGGGGCGACGATCGCGACGCTGTTCGACTGGCGCGATGCGTTCGTGGCGATCGGTCTGGTAGGCCTCGTAGCCGCCGCCGCGCTGCCGTTCGTCGTGCCGGAACCCGCGCGCGGCGCCGCCGATCCCGGCGCGACCGGCATCCTCGACAAGGCGCCGTTCTGGGCGACGCTGCGCGCCTTCTTCGCCAATCCGGTGATGACGCTGGCGGCTTTCGGCAGCGGCGCGACACAATTCGTCACTTATGGCCTCGGCAATTTCGCGGTGCTGTTCCTGATCCGCGAGAAGGGCATGACGCTGCCGGAGATCGCGCTGTTCTACGCGCTGGCGATCGTCTTCGGCATGGGCGGCGGGATGGTCGCGTCGGGCCGGATCATCGATCGCTTCAGCCGGGGCTCGCGGCGGGTCTTCGCCATCGCGCCGGCGGTGTCGCTGGCCGTCGCTTTGCCCTTCTACCTCGGCTTCGTCTGGGCGCCGACCTGGCCGCTTGCCTTGGCGCTGCTGACCGTCGTGATGTTTTTCAACTACTTTTATCTGTCCTGCTCGGTGACGCTGGTGCAGGAAGAAGCGGCTCCCAACCAGCGCGTGCTGGCCGGCGCGCTTCTGCTGCTGGTGATGAACTTCATCGGCCTCGGCCTCGGCCCGACCTGGGTCGGCGCCGCCAGCGACCATTTCGCCGCGCGCGGCGCGACCAATCCGCTGCAACTGGCGCTCTACACGCTTGCCCCCTTCTACGTCGTCGCGATCGGCCTGTTCCTCCGGCTCACGCGCACGCTCGATCGTCAGGAGTCCAGGATATGAAGATCGTCATCGCCGCTCTGGCGTTCGCCTCGGCCGTCCCGGCGCTCGCCGCAGACCCGATCGTCGATGCGCCCGCCGGCAAGGTCAGCGGCACGAGCGAAGCCGGGCTGCGGGTCTTCAAGGGCATTCCCTATGCCATGCCGCCGGTCGGCGCGAAGCGCTGGACGGCACCGGTGGCGCAGCCGCGCTGGACCGGCACGCATAGGGCGACGGACTTCGGCCCGGCCTGCGTCCAGCCGCAGGCGCCCAATGCGACGGTCTATTCGGGCGTGCCGATGCCGGTCAGCGAGGATTGTCTGACGCTCAACATCTGGACTCCGGCCAAGGCGAAGAACGCGCCGGTCATGGTGTGGATACACGGGGGCGCGCTGGTCACCGGATCGAGCCGCGAGCCGATGTACGACGGACGCAAGCTTGCCGCGCGCGGCATCGTCGTCGTGTCAATCAACTATCGGCTGGGCGTGCTGGGCTGGCTCGCCCATCCGTGGCTCAGCGGCGAGACGCCGCGGCGCGTGTCGGGCAATTACGGGCTGCTCGATCAGATCGCCGCCCTTCGGTGGGTGCGCGACAATATCGCGGCATTCGGGGGAAATGCCGGCAACGTCACGATCGCCGGCGAGTCGGCG
Source organism: Sphingomonas sp. 2SG (assembly GCF_005503285.1). Classification (NCBI taxonomy): domain Bacteria; kingdom Pseudomonadati; phylum Pseudomonadota; class Alphaproteobacteria; order Sphingomonadales; family Sphingomonadaceae; genus Sphingomonas; species Sphingomonas sp. 2SG. Next base: position 10,547 of record NZ_SCMZ01000029.1, on the reverse strand, counting down.
GGCGGGCTGAGCACGCTGTACCTGATGACCGCGCCCGCGGCGCATGGCCTGTTCGCCCAGGTCATCGCCCAGAGCGCCTATATGATCTCGATGCCCGAGTTGCGGAAGGCCGCGTTCGGCATGCCGGCGTGGGAGAGCGGCGGCGCCTTGCTGACCACGGCGCTGAAGACGCCGGACCTCGCCGGCCTGCGCGCGATGGACGCGCAGACGCTGACCGACACCGCGGCGAAATTGGGCTTTGCGCCGTTTGGCGTGGTCGATGGCGCGGTGCTGCCGCAGCAGATGGTCGATGCGTTCGATCAGCGGCGGCAGGCGCCGGTGCCGGTGCTCGCCGGCTTCAACCAGGGCGAGATCCGGTCGTTGCGCATGCTCTCGCCCAAGCCGCCGGCGGATGCCGCGACCTATGCAACGGAGATCCGCGCCCGGTACCGCGACCTCGCCGATCCGTTCCTGCAGCAATATCCGGCCGCGACCTATCGGGAGAGCATCCTCGCCACGACGCGCGACGCGCTCTACAGCTGGACGGCCGAGCGGCTTGTCCGCAACCAGGTCGAACTGGGCAAGCCCGCCTATTTCTATATGTTCGATCATGGCTATCCGGCGATGGATGAGGCCGATTTGCACGCCTTCCATGCCAGCGAACTGCCTTACGTATTCGGTACGTTGGCGGCGACGCCGCCGCGCTGGCCGACGATCCCCGATACGGCGGCGGAGCGTACGCTATCCGCTGCGATGCTGGACTATTGGACGAGCTTCGTCCGCGACGGCCGGCCGGTCGCGACTGGTTCCGCAGCCTGGCCGGCCTATGAAACGAAGCGGAGCTACATGCATTTCGCCGCGGTGCCCGAAGCGGGCCGCGATCTGTTGCCGGGCATGTTCGCACTCAACGAGCAGGTGATGTGCCGACGCCGGGCGACCGGGACGATCGGCTGGAACTGGAACGTCGGGCTCGCCGCACCGGTGATGCCGCCGGCGGTGGCGGCGTGCGAATGATCGCACGGCAAGTAAACCACGCCCGCTGAGGATTCGTATGCGTCCGCCGTGTTCCGTTCCACCCCGTCACCCCGGACTCGTTCCGGGGTCTAAGCCTGCGGCGGGGAGAAAGACTTGAGCCGACACCCTTCCCTTGCCGCCCGGTGAACTCCGGGCCGAGTCCGGGGTGACGAACTGGTAAGGCACCGGGCGACGGCGTCGGCGCATCGTCGCCCGGACACGCGACAACCCGAACGGCGACCCGACCGATGGCGATCGGTCCTAACGCCCCCGCGCCTCGCACGTCGCGAGGAAGCCCGCCGCCATGAACCGTGCCATCCGCGCCTTGATCGCCGCGAAATCCTCCGACCGGCATAGGCCGCCCGACAGTTTGTCGATCCGCCCGGTCCGGCCCAGCGACAGCATCAGCGCCCCGGTGACGAAATGATAGCCCCAGAACAGATCCTCCTCGGCACAGCCGGGCAGAGCCTGTTTGAGGATCTCGATCAGGCGCAGCACGACCGCGTCGAAATGTGTGTCCATGAGGTCCGCGCCCCATTCGGCGGTGTTGCTCATCTGCGCCCCGAGCATGCCGAAATTTCGCCACCCGATGTCGCCATTGCCGTAGAGGTCGAGGTCGGCATCGAGATAGGCGTGGAGCGCGCCCTCGACGGTCGGCTTGCCCGCGGCGTCGCGTTCATAGGCGTCCAGCGTCGCCAGCCGGCGCTCGATCGTCACCGCCGCACGCCGGGCGATGACCGCATCGAAAAGGTCCTTCTTGTCCTTGAAATAATAATGCAACAGCGACTGGTGGACGCCGACTTGTAGCGCCACCTCCTTCAGCGTGACGCCGTACAGGCCACGCTGGGCGAATAGGGCCTCGGCGGCATCGAAGATCTGCTCCATCGTCGCCGCGCGCTGGTCGGCCTTTTTCGTCGGGCGGCGTTTGGGGCCAGTGGCTGGATCGGTCATGATGCCCACACCCATGGCCTCAGCCATGCTCTTCCCGCAAGCGCATCTTGTCGATCTTGCCGGTCAATGCCAGTGGCATGGCGGCGACGCGTACGATCGCATCGGGCAGCCACCAGCTCGCGATCCGCCCGCGCAGCGCGTCGAGCAGGGCATCGTCACTCAGCATCGCGCCCTTCCGTTCCTCGACGACCAGCACGGGGCGCTCACCCCAGCGCGGATGCGCGCGACCGACGACGGCGACCAGCGCGACGCCGGGCAAGGCACCGACGATCGCTTCAATCTCGCCGGGGTTGATCCATTCGCCCCCCGATTTGATCAGATCCTTGGCGCGTCCGGTGATGCTGAGGTTGCCGGCCGCATCGATTTGCGCGAGATCGCCGGTATCGAACCAGCCATCGGCGTCGGTCGCAGCCTCCTCCCTGCCGAAATAGCGTTCCACGACGCTCGCCCCCCTGACCCACAGGCGCCCTTCCCCGTCGCGCTGGTCGGGCAGCGGCACGCCGGCCTCGTCCGTAAGACGCAGGTCGACGCCCATCGGCGGACGGCCCGACTTGGCCGATGCGCGGATGGTGGCGTTGGATGGCGTCACAGTCCCGACCGGTGACAGTTCGGTCATCCCCCAACTGGTCTGGATGGTGACGTCCAGCCGCGCTTCGAGTCGATCCATCAGCGCCTGCGGCACCGAGGAGCCGCCGAGCAGGATACGCCGGAGCGACGGCACCTCGCCGCCGGTCTTCTCGAGATGATCGACTAGTCCGAGCCAAACCGTGGCGACCCCCGCGGCGATGGTCACCCGCTCGTCGTTGATCAGCCGGGCGAGGCTCGCGCCGTCCTGGTTGCGGCCGGGCAGCACCAGTTTCGCGCCCGCGGCGGGTCCGGCGAAGGCGAAACCCCATCCGTTGGCATGGAACATCGGCACCGCGACCAGCACGGCATCGCGCGCGGTGACGCCGACGACGTCGGCGGCGAGCAGATGCATGGTATGAAGATAGTTCGACCGGTGGGTATAGGTGACGCCCTTGGGCGCACCCGTGGTGCCGGAGGTGAAGCAAAGGCCGGCCGGCGCATGCTCGTCGAAGCCGCCCCACGGCATGGCCGCGCCATGTTCGGCGAGCAGCTCGTCCATCCGCCAGATACGCGCACGGTCCGAGGCCGGTGCGGCCATGGTCGAACCGGGCTCGTCGAACAGGATGACATGGGCGATCCCCGGACAGCGTTGCAGCAGGTCCTCGACCAACGGCGCGAGCCCCGGACTCACCGCCAGGACGCGGTCCGACGCCTGATCGATCATCGCGGCAAGATGTGCGGGCGCGAGGCGGGGGTTGAGCGTGTGGCAGACGATCCCCGTCCCCATCGCCGCGTACCAGCATTCGACATGCGCCTGGCTGTTCCACGCCAGCGTTGCCAGATTGTCGCCGGCCTTCAGGCCCAAGGCGGCGAACGCACCCGACAGCAGGCTGGCACGCGTGCGCAGCGCGGCATAGCCGATGCGCGCGCTGCCGCCGTCGCCGCCGGTCACCACCTCGGTCGACGCATGCCATTTGGCCGCATGGTCGAGAAATTTGTCGAGCGTCAGCGCATAAGGCTGCATCGATCCGGGGGTCATGACGAGGCCTTCAAAGAGGAGCGGCTGGCAAAGAGGAGCGGCTGGCGCGCCGCGGCGTGGAAAAATCCGATCGTCGCCGGACGCCAGGATCCTTGCACAAGCGCATCGCGGGAAATCAGAATTTGGTGCTGACGCGCACGCCATATTGGCGCGGCGCCGCCGCCAGTCGGCGGATACCGTTGAGCGAACCGATGTAATGCTGGTCGGTGAGGTTGGTGCTGAACCCGGCGATCGACCACGTGCCGTTGTCGAGCGTCAGCTGCGCGTTCACGATATTGCGCGCCTTCAGATAGTCCCCCAGTTGCGCCGTCTGGAACAGCGTTCCCCATACCGCGCCGATATGCGCATAATCGACCCGCGGCGTCAGCGAGACGCCGTCGGCCACCGTGATCGCATATTGCGCACCGGCGCTGAGCGTGAACGTCGGCGCATAGGGCTGCCGCCGCCCGCCGAGATTGATGCAGCCCGACGCCGAGGCTGGCCCCGTCACGGGATCGCAGGTTCCCGTCGTTCCCTTGCGCGGGTCGCGCGCGAAGAACTCGCCGAGTTCCGATTTGGAGATCGACGTCGAAGCATCGAACAGAAGGTTGCCGAACGATCCCTGCGCCGACGCCTCGAAGCCGTACAATTTGGTGGCGTTCGGCACGTTGAAGATCGACGTGAAATTGGGGGTGGCCGGATCGACGATCAGCACCTGGAACTTGCGGTAGCTGTTATAATAGCCCCCGATCTGCGTGCGCAGATGCCCGTCGAGCAGCGTCCCCTTCCAGCCGATTTCATAATCGGTGACCTTCTCCGGCACGAAGCCGCGCGGCGTCGTACCGAACAGGTTGGCGCCGTTGAGGCCGCCCGCCTTCGTCCCCGTCGCGACGAACGCGTAGAGGAAATTGTTGGAATCGACCGTCCAGTTGAGTGCCAGCTTGCCGTCGACATTCTTGTTGGCGTTGAAGTCGTGCTGCACCAGCACCGTCTTGAACGTTGGCAAGGCACCGAGAAACAGCTCGATCGGATAATTGACGTCGTTGCGCGACGTCGTCCGCGACCAGCGGCCGCCCAGCGTGACCTGAAGGCCGTCGGTCAGCTGGTAGCCGATCTGGCCGAATGCGGCGGTGGCGGTGTGCGGGTTGGTCCCCTCGATCCGCAGCGAGCGCACGACACCGGCCGGGGCGAGCGCGACATAGCCGTTGCCGACCGGAAATTCGTATTTGTCGAATTGGTAGAAGCCGCCGATCAGCCAGGTGAAGCGCCCGGTATCGGGGGAGACGATGTTCAGCTCCTGCGACCAGACGTGTTCGTTGACGAAATCCTGGAACGTATTGTTCTGCGCGGCGGTGCCGTCGGCATCGATCGTCTCCTGCAGCGTGCCCTTCTGGAAGCCGCTGATCGACCGGATCATCAGACCGCTGTCGAACGTGTAGCTGAGATTGGCGGAGATGCGGCCGAACTCGTCCTGACCCGACAGATAGGTATTGCTGGAGACCGTAAAGGGGTCGCTGGTATTGAGGACCGGCGCGGCGGCGCTGCCGAAATAGGCCGGGCTGTTGGGAAAGCCGCCGGTGTTGATCCGGTTGTAGTCGCCCTTGACCAGCAGGCGCAGATGACTGTCGGGTTGCCACAACAGGCTGGCGCGACCGCTGATCGCGTTGAGATCGCCGGGATTGCCGGTCCATGGCCCCGTCACGGTGAAGAAGCTGTCGCGCTTCTCGAGATTGGCGGCAAGGCGGATCGCGAGCGTGTCGCTCAGCGGCAGGTTGATCGCGCCCTGTGCCTTCACCTGATTGTAATTGCCGTATTGCGCGGTGGCGAAGCCCTTGACCTTGTCGAGCGTCGGGTTGGTCTCGGTGATGAACACCGCGCCGCCTGTCGCATTGCCACCCGCGAACGTCCCCTGCGGTCCGCGCAGCACCTCGACCGACTGGATGTCGTAATAAGGCTCGCTCTGGAAATAGCCGGGGAAAGTCGGCACGCCGTCGCGATAGGTGACGACCCCAACGCCGACCGAGCTGGAGATTTCTGACTTGCCGATACCGCGGATATTGAAGCTGTTCGCCTGACCGGAGGTGTTGACGGTCAGCGACGGGGTCGAGAATTGCAGCTGCTCGACGGTGTTGACGCTCTTGCGGACGAGGTCCTCGCCGGTCAGCACTGACGCCGCGACGCCGGTGCGCTGCAGGCTGGTCGAGCGGCGCTCGGCGGTGATGACGATGTCGTCGCCGGTATCACCCGGCATGGCGGCCGGGTCCGTCGCATCAACTGGGTTCTGCGATGACTGCGGCGTTTTCTGAATCGGGGCGGCAGGGGCCTCGGCCGGACCAACCTGGGCGTTCGCAATGGTCGAGCTCATCACGGCAATCACAGACGCCGACAACAGGAACGTGCGCATCAATCATCCTCTCTGCATGTCGCGTTCTGTGACGCGTCATGAGCAGAATGGCATCGCGAAGCTTAGATTGGCAATGTTCATTAAATAGCGAGTTAACGACGGTTGCATATGTGTTCCGGTGGGCGTCGATCCGAGCGGGACCGCCTGCTCCGGATGATAGCGCCTGTGCACGATTGCGCCGGCTGTTCGACGGGAAGATCAACCACACGGTCTACATCTGGCTTTCGTCCGCCCATGGTTTGAGCAATGTCACCTATGCCCACAAGTGGACATTCAGCCCACCCTTCCCGCTCCCACAACTTCGGACGATTGTTCGTCGTCGCGAACGACCAGCTTGCTACCCCGGCCATCCACCGACGGATGTCGTGATCCGGAGGTTCGCAGCCTGACCGCTTCCGACGCGGGGCACACACCAGCGGGCACGCCTAAGCCAGCTACGCCACGTTGGATACGGTTCCACAACGCGCCGTGGAGCTAACCTCCTCTGCCAGCGAAAAGGCTGGACGGTTATCGCGGCCGTTGTTCTTCCGTGATCCTTGGGTCGAATTGCGGAACGTCATTCCTCAATTCAGGCTGGAGACGGACTGATCGATCGGACGTTTGGAAACGTCTCGCCAGTTCGCGAGAGACCTAGCCGAACGTAATGCACCCTTGGTCGGACCAAATCGGTATCTACAGGTGCGATGTAATCCAATGCCAAACGTGGCGTTTGACGGAAGACTTGATCTTATTCCAGCCCTTCATCACCGCCCAACCAAGCGACCTAAAGATCAGCCAGCCGATACCGAGCAAGACCCACTCCATCACCCAGTCATAAGCTCGTGCAAAAGGCCCGATAGACCGCCGATGTCCATTTCCCTTACCCCAAGCTCTGATAAGATAGCGTTTCGAAGGCTCTTCTTCGGGAACAAAAAGCCCATAGACCCGGTATCGAAAACGAACAAAGCGCACTAACCAAGGATAGATGTCACCCTCGACAGCTTCTGAATAGATTCTCGCTTCAGCCTCGGATATGGTTTTGGGAGCAGACTCTGCCGCCTTTAGTCTCTTTGCCTCCTTCGCGGCTTCAGTCTTGTTTTTGAGGTGTATTAACCACGGCAAGAAGCCCAATGCCGCAAGGAAAACTAGCATCACCAGGACCGTGGTCCCTCGCCCCTCCGCCGGTGCATCGGGCGTCACAGGCGCGGTAGCGAAGACAAAGGCTATTAAAAGCCATGCGACGACCAGCAGTCCGATCCAGACTTTGTAGAGGAGGCGGAGTCTCCGCTCCTTGACGGTCATCGTTCTGAAAGGCCGGGGATATTGTCCGTCGAGATTGAAGTATCTCACTATGCGGTGCGGCCAGTAAAGGGAGGCGAATGCAATCGTGAGTGCGAGCGCTGCCGATTTCATGGGCAGCGTGTGCCAGTTGATGCCTGACGAAAATGCTGTGATCAGCCCGACCCCAAGCACCAGCACGCTTAGAGGCCAGATTATCGCAGCGGCGTGGCCATATGGCGCCAAGCGTGGATTGACCGCGCCGAGAAGCGCCTGCCAATCTTCACGGAAGGTCGTCTTCTTGTTAACGGCGTTGTAGTCGTCCTGCCACTCTGAGACCCGATCGAGCCCCGCATCTCCCAATTGCGCCGCGTCCGCCGTTGTCGATTGAGCCATGACAGTCCCCCACCAAGAGACTGCCAAATAATCGAATGTAGATCAACAATTTGGGCGAGACTTTAGAATGCGCCGATGTTCAGATTGAGAATGGGCCATCCACGCGTCCACACCCACGGCCCGCCCGTCGCCTCCTACTTAATTCTCTCGCCCGCTGGTCGCGAAGTCCATTGGTTCAAGTCAAAAACAATAGCTAATTTACGAATCTATGCGATTTGATCAGCTCAACGAGTTCGGCGTTTAATGCGATAAGCAAATGGCAAAAGCCGATAGCCGCAAGGCCTACGCTGAACATCCGATTGTGGGCAAAAACAGACGACAAGCTGAACAAAGTTCGTGCTTTTGAGTATCACATCTCCGAAACGCGCCGTGGCTTCCACAACCCAAGCGCAGCCATTCGGACCTGCTTTCCCCCTTCCCAACTATTGCCATTCGTTAATAATCGTAGCGCATGTCAGCGATTTTATAAGCGCCAGTAGCTATTTACAACAGTTTGCTAAGTAGCAGGGCTTGTTCGGTTACCGCGGCCCATGATACAAACTTCCTTAGAACGTCCTGGCTTTTAATGAGAATTAGCCTAAATAACAAACTGCAGATCGTGTTCCGGCCATGTCGCGCTATCTGCGTCGAGCCCGACTCAAGATCATGCCTGCGAACCTAAGGCACTGGCACGGGTTGCTCCCTGCTTCAACGGATTCCTTACAATCTACTACTCCGCCGTCGCCCCCGCTGCCAGCGTCATTCGCGCTTTATGATCATTGCGTCTTGACCTTCGATTGAGGATCCGGAAGTTCTCTTGAATAGCGGTTCATGAATCGCGTGATCGTCGCGATCGACAGTTGGTTGGTAATGCTGTTGAAGGTCGTGTTGAAATTGTGCCCCGAATAAGGGAGCATGAGCAGATCCACGGCATTGCCTGCCGCCATCGACCGGCGTGCAAAATCCTCAACGCTGGCTGCCGGCAGCAGCGGATCGTTCTTCCCCGCCAGGATCAACGTCGGCGGATTGCCGCGTGTGCTCAGCCGCCGCAGGTCCAGCGCGGCGTAACGTTCGGGATAGCGCTCGGGTGGACCACCGATGTAGCGGCTCATGTACAAGCGCTGCTGCCCCTGCAATTCGCCCTCGCGTTGCCAGGAGGCGAGCGGCGAGATCAGCGGCGCCTTGACGATGACCGCGGCGATCGATGGCGTGCGCGACCCGCAGCGCGCGTCGTCCGCACCATCGTCGTTGGTATAAGCGGCCGCCATCGCCAGATTGCCGCCGGCCGAGACGCCGAACAGCGTAACCCGGTCCGCATCGGCATGGAGCCCGCGCGCATGCGCCGCGACCCAACGCAGGGCGCACCGGACGTCGCGCGTGGCGAGGTTCCAGGTCGGTCGGTCCGGCCTTGCCAGTCGATAGTCGATGCTCACCACGATCCAGCCGCTATCGGCGTAGCGGCGCATGTTGGCGGCGCCGACCCGGCGGCTGCCCTCGATGAAACCACCGCCATGAACGACGACCAGGACGGGGCGACGCGGGCCGGCCTGCACGTCGGCCGGCTGATAGACGTCGAGCCACAGCGCCTCGCGCGGCCGTCGCGCATAGACGAGGCTACGATCCGGGCTGGCGGCCTCGCTGAATTGACGCACCGACAGGGTACTGAGCAGGTCTACCCTCGCGCCATTCGCCCAGGCCACTTGCAGCAAATGGAGCATGACGATCGCGGCCGCCAGAGCCGTTACGGCCGCGGCTGCGATCAGCGCGAGTGTGACCCGCGTCGCTCGCGCCCGATGCGCCAGCACGCCCAGCGCGCCGATGATCAGCGCCCCCAACAGAAACCAGGACACCCAATTGGGCACGAGATCGCTCGCGAAGATGCGTAGCCACGGCACGATCGGCACCATCGCACCGAGCAGCATGGCGAGGATCGGCAGCACCGCGAGCCAGGCCAAGGTCAACATTCCGGTGCGTGCTAGTACCTTTGCCGATGTCATGCGTTGCGCTCCCGCAACGGAATCGGCTCGAAAGCCATGGCCTCGACCGGAGGCCGGTGCCTGCGGCGAGTAATGCCGAAGACGCGGGATGCGGCGTCGCTGCGCGCGAGCAAGGCGCAGCCCGCGAACAAGGTGGCGATCGAGAGCAGCAGCATCGACATGCCGATCACGCCCGAACTCGACCAGAGCGCAAAGACCATGGGATGCCATAGGTAGAAGAACAGGCTCTGCCGCCCGATGCCGCCGATCAGGGGAAGGACCAGCGACGCACTGCGGATGCCGGGCAGCAGGCAGATCAGCGACAAAGAGGTTATGAGGCTTGCCGCCACTTCGCCGGGGATCGAGGGGTGGACGTACAGCGTGCACCACCACAGCAGGCCGATCGGCGCCAACGCCAGCGCCGCATACAGCTTCGTGCGATCCAGCCGGCGCTGGGCGACCCACAGGCCGTAGAAGAAATAGATGGGATAGATGAAGAATCGGCGATCGGGCAGCCAGGCTGCATAGCCCTGCTGGATGACGTGCTGGACACCGAGCATGTACATGGCGGCGATACTGATCGGGATCGCGACGCCGAGCATGGCGAGCGGCGAGCGCCGGCTCAGCGCGGCGATGAGGATGAAGGTCATCATCACCGGCACGAACCAGAAGTGGAAGGGCGGCCGCAACGGCACGGTCAGCAGCGACAGCGGCGTGAGCTGCGTTGCGCTCGTCAGATACACCGCGCACGCGACTGCCCAGGGGATGATCAGCCGCTGCCCGTATTTGCGCAGCGTGCTCGTCAGCGGCCGGGTGCGGGCACTCTTGAGATTGAACAGATAGCCGGCAAGACCGATGAACAGCGGCATCCGGACGCCGGCGCCGAGCCATGCCAGGAAACCATGCCGGTCGCTCAGCTCGTAATAATGGCCGGCGATGACGGCCAGTACGAGCAACCCACGCAGACTGTCGATTGCCTGGTTCCGCCGGCCGGTTTCCCCTTCCC